>DASCRU010000153.1:0-10440 GCA_034400015.1 Candidatus Thalassarchaeaceae archaeon
ATGACTGTGCTGTTGCACAACAACCTGGCCCTGATTCAAGATCATGATTTGGAATCCCATTCATCGTCAAAGTGACGTTGTCCCCATCTACAGTAACAGTCACTTCGCAAATGTGATTATCATCTCCTGATGTGTTGTAATCATCAATACCGGTTCCTGTTCCATTCTGACATAGGAATTTATCTAACCAAAACTGACTAAGATCCGAGGAGTCATACACCGTTCCATTTATTGGGTCACATCCATCAGGAATTCCATCGCCATCTGAATCTAAATTATCATCATGACCTGGACAAGCGTCTGAATCATCGTCCACATTATCTCCATCATCATCATCATCACATCCATCTGGATTACCATCATTGTCCCAATCAATATTGTCATCATGACCTGGACAAACATCTGATCCATCATCTACTCCATCGCCATCTGAATCAGGCAATGCATCATCAAAGATAACCTCAAATATTTTTTCATCCTCAAAGATAATCTCTCTCCAATCACCTGACTGTTCCACATTATCTATTTTTACAGTAACATTACTAGGGTCTTCAAACAACGGGTCAAAAGATGCATCTCCAGGTTCAGAGATATTCCAAATAGCAAAGAATAAAGATAGATTGAGTGTCATTGGCTCATATGTTTCAATATGTAATTTCCCAGAAGCATCATGAGAATGCAAGAGATGCATGGCATTTGTGCAAATTGAAGTGTCTATTCCCATATCACTCGGCATTGTAATTTCAACACCTCTAATTGTCAAAAAAATCCATGGATGAATATGGCTTACCAGATTATGATGACCATCCAAACACTGTTCAGAAAGTGGAATTGGCGACTCTTCAGGAGGATCTGAAGTATCATTAGTTTCATTATTTGGATTGGAATTATCAGTAGTATTATTTCCATCATCTATGATTTCAGTACCTGTCTGATTTGAATCTGAAGAATTTGTAGACGTGTCATCAATAGGTGGATCTATTTGTTCATCATTTTCATCCAATAATTGTGGGTTATCTGAAATATTTTCCTGATCTTGTTCAACATCATCGGTAGGGGATGAATCTTCTGAAAAGAGGTATACGACTCCTCCTCCTGCAAATAAGCCAAAAATGAAAATCATCCCAATCAACAGGGCTGAGCTGTTACTTGCCATTGCTTTGATTTCAGATGCAATAGCATATATGAGTATAGTGTAAATGTCTTTTTTATAGTCAATAATATGAAAATTCTCCGGCGCATCCTTCATGTGCATCCCCCCCTGTCGTCAGAAGAGTGAACACCATGTGGAACCCCCCTCCTAACGCATTAAAACCCGTCCCTCTAGACCGAGATTGGTCACAACCTAGCGACAAATACGGTGACCCAAAGACTCTCTATGATATGCTTCGGAAATCTGTTGGACTTTGGGGGGAAGAGAATGTTCAATGTACATACATACCGAGTGAAGGAATGGAAAGAGTCCCGATTACTAGAGGGCAATTCCACGATAACGTTCAAGCTTTAGCCGCGGGAATGAGGGCGGCTGGAGTAGAAGAAGACGATAGAGTAATGCAAATAGTAGACACTAGTCCGCAATTCGCTATGATTTTTTATGCTGCAAACATGCTAGGTGCGGCGGCATCAGCAGTTTATACCAACATGAAAATGAAAGAATCTGTGTATTGTTATGAACTTGCAACTCCTTCGATTTTGTTTATTGCAGATGCATCAATTCTTACAAACTTCGCAGCAAATAGGGGCGATGCTCCTTGGCCCAAAGCGGGAGTTGTAATTTTGGACAATGAGATGCCAGAAGAAATGCCTGAGGGAGTTAATGTATCCACATGGATGGATTTCATTACTGCTGGCAGAGCAGCTGAACCAGTAAATGAACCCTGTATGGATCACACTAAGCTTGCAAGCCTCATCTTCACTTCTGGAACTAGTGGATTCCCTAAGGCAGTGATGTTGTCTAACTGGAATGTATTGCATAACCTGATAGCAATCCAAGGACGGGCACCAATTTACCCAGGAAGAAGAACTGCATGTTTCCTACCATTCGCCCATTCATTGGCACAAGCAGGAGACATGAGTGCAATGATTTACTTCGGAGCTGAAGTTCACTTTGTCTCGGATCTTCTGAATTTAGTGAATGAAGTTCAGGAAATCAAGCCACACATCATGATGTGTGTCCCTAGAGTATTGAATAGATTTCATAGTCGAATCATGGCTGGAATCGAAGAAGGTTCTGGAATTAAGAAAAAGTTGGCTAAATCAGCATTGGCAACTGCAAGAAAAAGGACTCTTGCATCCCCTACTGAAATGCTAGCAGTTCCACCTAAAGGCATGAAAGATAAGATCCTCACAAAACTTGCAATCACAAAGATTCGAGAAAGACTTGGTGGTGAACTTGACTTGATGATTAGTGGTGGTGCTCCCCTAGATCCAGAAATTGCACTTTTCATCAACTGTCTCGGAATCAGTGTATTAGAAGGATACGGACTTTCCGAAACTGCTCCCCTAGTCACCCTAAATGGATGGGAAGAAGATTATGCATCTATGTCTGGTACAGTTGGCAGACCAATTCCTGGCGTCGAAGTTATCATCGATCAGGATGCATGGGATGACCCAGACTCAGAAGACGGAGAAATCATAGTGAGAGGGCCAAATGTAATGATGGGATATTGGAACAACTTAGAAGCAACTAACGAAGTCATCATGGAAGATGGAACTTTCAGAACGGGTGACTTAGGCAGGCTCGTTGATGGTTTCCTCAAGATTACTGGGCGAGTAAAGGAACAATTCAAATTACAAAATGGAAAATATGTGGCTCCTTCTCCTCTGGAAGAACAATTGAAACTCTCTCCGTTAATCGAACAAGCATCAGTTGATGGAAGAGGAAAGGTCTCAACATACGTAATTATTCAACCCAACAAACAAGCCATGATGGATGCTATGGCCTCAGATGGTATGGCGAAAAGCGATTATGAAGAAGCATGTTCTGATCCTGTAGTTGAAGAATGGATGCTTGGAAAACTTGCTAGTGAAGTGATGGAGCCCCAGAAATGGAAGGGCTATGAGAAGCCAAAAACGGTCATCATTGATCATCGAGAGTGGACAACAGAGGATGTGCTGACCCCAAAGATGTCGGTGAAACGTAGAGTTCTTGAAGATCGATTCAAGGATGAAATCTCCCAAATTCCCTGATTGGTTTGGTATGAATGACTCCTGAGGAGTGGGCGGGTCTTGCTCTAGTATGTGCTCTAGGTGCCATGTCTCCTGGGCCGTCATTGGCCTTCGTCCTGAGGAATACGATTCAAGGAGGAAGGAAACGAGGTCTGACCACTGCTATTGGTCATGGGATTGGAATCGGGTTGTATGCATTTGCATTTGTAGCAGTACTCTCGGGGATTCTAATCTCATTTCCTAGTATAGAGAAATCTCTCAGATGGACAGGAGTTTTTCTACTCCTTCTTTTCGGTTGTTTGATGTTACGAACAAAACAAAATAACGAAGAAGAACATCAGGATAGTCTTGGTGAAAATGCATTTCTAGCAGGGTTTGGTCTTGCATTCTTTAATCCCAAAATTGCTGCTTGGATGGTCGCCGTATACAGCCAATTTGTTCAAGCCGATGCTACATTGGCTACAAAGTTAGGAATGGGAGGTCTAGCCTTTGGAATTGATGCAGGATGGTATGCAATTGTAGCAGTATTATTCGGAGGAAGTATTGCTAAACATCTCCAATCTAAGTCAGAAATGATTGATCGGCTTGTTGGGGCAATGCTAATTGGATTTGGATTATATCTCGCTTTATTTTGATCAATAATCAATTTCTTCGGTTGCACCTTCTCGAGTTAACCAGTAAATCTGGAAGTAAGTTCCAGCTGCGGCTGCAACGAACAAAATAATCCGATTTACATTGGAATTAAGGTCTACCAGAAGAGGGCTCGAAGAGCTACCCAAAAGAACAGATAACCCCATCATGACACCAATGGCGCCGGCTCCAGATGATGCTAGATACGAGATGATATTAGACTGACTGCGAAGCATTCTTGCTCCGAGAAGGAAACCCACATCAGCAATAATAGCTTTCATGATCATGGTCGTTGGATAATATGGTTCTAGTACCGTAAGTGCCATCATAGTAACCAACAATCCAACTAATCCCCCTACAAGCATATGTATTCGCTTTGTGAAACGGAACACTATTGCCCCTGCAATCAAACCTATTACGATGGAAATACCGAGTACTTCATCCCCTCCCACTGGAGCGGATTCCATGGTTGAAACAATCCCAAAAATCGTGAGCCCTACAACTGCTCCAATACTTAGGCCTACAATCCAAGCAAGCATTCGATGGCCGAAGAGGCAACAAATTGCCCCTGCAAGAACCAAAAATATTGAGGCTTCTAATGCATAGGTTTCGGCTGCCGAATTAACTCCCGACATGTCCACCATGAAGGCTCACAATTCAATGAAGGTCATATCCTCTTCGCATGAAAGTGGGTAAAAGAGGCATATGCATAATGAAAATACTAAACTCATCAAATTAATTCGTTAAAGGTGCATCATTTCTACAAGAGGCACAAATTGATCTTACGGGAGTCCTATCAAAGATTAACCGCCCAGGAATTGTTGAATGATCTCCGCACCATCTACAGATTTCCCAATGATAATCCGTAGCAATGTCCCAAATATTCAATTCATGATTGAGTAATAGAATCATTGAGGATAAAGCTGTAGGAACTATACCTGAAATATTGGGCTCCAAACACAAACTCTGAAGATGTCCAGGGACCCACTCGCAAGTAGATATTCTTCCATATTTACTCCTGAGAAGTTTCACAATAGAATTCGGCGGATTCTCTGGAAGATACACAGTACTCCAACCTATACTCACACCCATTATTTCTAACGAAAAAGTGGTCCCATGATCGCCAATAATGATAATTTCATTTCCACTTACAGAAATATCTTCATTCAAATGAATTGAATGTAAAACACTCAGCCAAGCACCTCTTTGATTTTCATCAACATCCCCTAACATGTTACACGGCCAATCAGGCCAATTTACCCATTTTTCATTTTTCTCAAGGTGTCTATTATTCACTTCGCATAAATGATGAAGCCATTGGAATGTCTCAAAATCAATATCCCAATCAACTAATTCCCACACCTCATCGCCAATCATATTTTTTTCATTCTCATTTTCGTTCATCTAATTCCTCCAATATGTGTGGTGGGGGCACCAGGATTCGAACCCGGACTAACAACTCCGCAGAATATCGTGCTATCCATTACACCATACCCCCAAATGGTGGAAACACCCGGAATCGAACCGGGATCCCAGGGTTCGGAACCCCGGATGCTATCCATTACACCATGTCTCCGATTTGGCCTGCATGGGAAAAAAACACAAACCAAGTTTACGAAAATATACAATTTACATTCATCGTAAACAACGAACCCGACCCCCCCTGAAAAATATGGTCAGGGAGGATTTCTGATTCATTCTAACATCTCCACCAGCCGCTCTGAATTCATCGCGACAATAATGGAGATATTCGAGATTATTTAAAACGAACGTATATTTGTTCACAAAAAAAGCAATTATAATCGAAATATAATGTATATTATTACACTTATTTGTTTTGAAATGTTATGAAATAAAACTATGCGAGTGGTGCGAAATAGCCGGTGGGCTCTTGACGGGTCAAAGAGTCGACAGTTCATGGCAAGTAGCACTGAAGGCGAGTCTGGCGAACAAGCCATTCGTGCATCTGGTGGAAAGATGCCATTGCGAGTCGTCACTGCAGCGGCCATTTTCGACGGACATGATGCAGCAATTGGAATCTTTAGACGCATCTTTCAATCTAGAGGATGTGAAGTGATTCACCTTGGCCACGACAGAGGGGCTGACGAAGTTGCTCAAGCAGCCATACAAGAAGATGCACACGCTATTGCAATCACATCATATCAAGGAGGAGCAGTTGAGATGTTTACACATACAAAACAAATTCTCGATGCTGCTGGATTTGAACATGTTTTCCTCTGTGGGGGAGGAGGAGGTACAATCCTTCCTAACGAAATCAGAGAACTGAGAGACTCTGGAATCGGTAGAATATATTCTCCTGATGATGGAAGGAGTATGGGTCTTGTAGGTATGGTAGAAGATGCAATGGAAACTGCAGCGAATATTGATCTCTTAAATCCTGAACGTTTCTCAAAAATCTCGGGACCAATTAATGCCATGGATCATGGATCTGTTGCCAAATTATTGACTCTTGCTGAAAACGGCGATGAAAATCTATTTCGAAACAAGTTAGAAGAATGTAGAACTAGATCAGATGAAGAAGGATGCCCAGTTATCGGATTAACCGGAACCGGTGGCGCAGGCAAATCAAGCCTTACCGACGAATTGATGCTTAGAATCCAACGAGATAACCCTGGACTTAAAGTTGCACTCCTAGCAACTGATCCCACTCGAAAGAAAACTGGTGGAGCATTATTGGGTGACCGTATCAGAATGAATTCACTAGCAAATGAGTATCTGTTTATGCGTTCATTCGCTAGCAGAGAAAGTGGCAGAGAATTGGCTGATTGTATCGACAGAGCCATAGAAGTCTGTAGGGCCGTTGGATTCGACCTCATCATATGCGAAACTAGTGGGATTGGACAAGGAGATGATGCAATAACAGAAGTCGCAGACATCTCAATGTACGTCACTACAAGAGAATATGGTGCCCCTTCGCAACTAGAAAAATTGGCTGCATTAGATTTTGCAGATTTAGTCGTCCTTAACAAATTCGATCGACCAGGGGCCGAAGATGCATTGGCTGAAATCAGAAAACAAGTCAAACGAAATCATGAAAATTGGGAAGCAGAGGATGAGAGCTTGCCTGTAGTTCCTACGATTGCATCACAATTCGCTGATGCAGGGGTAGACCAACTATGGCACAGATTGGTTGGACTTCTTAATGGAAAATTAAATGCAAATTTTACAGCAACTGAACCAAAACTCGGAGAAGATGGGCTTCCGAAGAGAAGTGCCCCCATCCCCCCTGAACGACAGGGGTATTTGGCAGAAGTAGCATCAACAATTCGTGAATATCACTCCAATGCGGAAGAAGTTGCAAAGAAGGTGCGCCTCTTCCAACAACTTACTTCGGCTTCAGAACGAATGCGAGATTCTGGGAAAATAGATGCGGCTCAAGATTTAACAGACGAATCCGAGAAACTTAGGAAAGAAATTCCAGAAAACATTTGGAATTTGTTGGAAGATTTTGACGAATATTCAGAGGCATACCGAACTGGGCATGCATCCTACACCGTTAGAGGCAAAGAATTTCCTGTAAATACTACTTCTACAACACTATCTGGAATTGAAATGCCAAAGGTCGCGTTGCCGGAAACAAACGACCGTGGAGACTTATACAAATGGATTGCAAAAGAAAATCGACCTGGATCATTTCCTTTTACTGGCGGTGTTTTCCCCTTCAAAAGAATGGATGAATTGCCAGTTAGAATGTTTGCAGGAGAAGGAAGTTCAGAACGAACAAACAAACGTTTCCACTTCCTTTGCACTGATCAGCCATTTAGTAGACTCTCTACTGCATTTGATTCACCCTCCCTCTATGGTCGAGATCCCGACGAACGATTGGATATTTTTGGGAAAGTCTGTGAATCAGGTGTTAGCATTAGCACTGTAGATGAAATGGAACGGCTTTTCGAAGGGTTCGATCTTTGTGACTCAAATACGAGTGTTTCTTTGACCATCAATGGAAATTATTGGTGGCACCTTGCAGCATTCTTTACAGTTGCAATTAGGCAACAAATTCAGAAGTTCAAAACAGAAAATAATCGGGAACCGGAACCTAGTGAAATAGCAGAAATTAGAACACGTACCCTTTCTACTGTACGTGGGACTGTTCAAGCGGATCAACTGAAAGAATCTATGGGGCAAAATACACTTGTCCTCAACCTAGATACTGCCCTCAAATTAATGGGAGATGTGGCAGAATTTTATGTTGATAATGAAGTTCGAAACCACTACTTTGTTTCAATTTCAGGATACCACATTGCTGAAGCCGGTGCTAATCCTATTACTCAAGCAGCATTGACTTTGTCTAATGGCTTGACCTATGTTGAATTATTCAAAGCAAGAGGGCTTGATCCGAACAAATTCCTTCGAAACTTCTCATGGTTCTTCTCTAACGGAATGGATCCCGAATACAGCGTAATTGGTCGTGTTTGTCGACGTATTTGGGCCATCAGTATGAAGGAAATGTACGATGTTGATGAAAGGAGTCAAAAATTGAAGTATCATATCCAATCATCTGGTCGTTCTCTTCATGCTCAAGAATACACCTGGAACGACTATCGTACAACCATGCAAGCACTCTATGCCCTAGCCGACAACGCAAATTCCCTGCATACAAATAGCCGCGATGAAGCATTTGGAACACCAACTGAAGAAACTGTTAGAGATGCTGTAGCAATTCAATTAATCCTGAGTAGAGAATATGGTTGGCTTCAGAATGAGAACCCCTTACAAGGGTCCTTTATTGCAGAATGGCTTACTGACCACGTGGAAGAAGAAATTCTTCGAGTTTTCGAAGAAATGCATCGTCGAGGTGGAGTTCTAGGCTCATTGGAAGTCAATTATCAAAGAAATAGAATTCAAGATGAATCGATGTTATATGAACACAAAAAGCACGATGGATCACTTCCAATAATTGGGGTAAATACATTCACAGATCCTGATGCTGAAGCATTAACCGCAGACAATGCTGACGCATTTGATATGGATGTAACTCGCTCTGATAAGAATGAGAAGATGATGGTTATCGAAAGAAATCGTACCTTCCAAGCAGAACATTCGGAAGAAGCAGAAGAAGGGCTCAAGAAATTGAAAGATGCAGCAAGAAATGGAGAAAACCTGTTCTCTGTGATGATGGAAATCGTAGAATTCTGTACTGTTGGACAAGTCACACAAGCCCTATTCGAAACTGGAGGTAAATTCAGGAGAAATATGTAGGTGTAAAATTAGTTTAATCAATACCTTATTCATCTACTGGAGTGGATTCAGAATCCATTGTAAATCTAAACACGTACACTGCTGTAACAGCACCTATCAATTGAGGTACAAGGTGCATCCAACAATCTGCAACAGTTAATTTTCCTGTAACCATCAACATCGACGTTACTGCAGGGTTAAAAGAACCTCCAGAAATCCCTCCAACAGTAATGGCTCCTGCTAAAACAGTGAATGCAATAGCAGCTCCATAGAATGGATTACCATCTTGTTCAGTTGCAACATGAAGGATGACGAACATCAATGCAAAAGTAAACATAAATTCGGCTACAAGGACAGAATTCGTGATTTCTGCAAAATCATGCGAAGCAATGGTTGCATCACCCGCAAAGAGGTTTACTCCAATTAGTCCAGCAATTACACCTGCTGCTAATTGGGCCAAGAGATATAGTGGGAGGTCCTCTTTGGAACAAGCACCTCTAAGAAATAATCCAACAGATACTGCCGGATTAAAATGAGCTCCAGAAATATGTCCTAATGCGTATATCATTACCATCAGAGTTGCTGCAATAGCAAATGGTGCAAGAGGTCCTCCTGAACCAAGAACTGCTGCAATAAATATAGTCATAGTGAGAAAAAAGGTCCCAATGAACTCAGAAGCCATCTTCGCATTCGATGTTGGTGTAGTCATGGTTCGGCCGAGAAAATTGGAAACTTAACTATTCACATCCTCAAACATAAGATTTGTCGATTTTTCATCTTTGGCAAGATGGACAAAAGAAGGTAGAACGGTTCGCTTGGACAATTCTCTGCACAATTCCAGAACAATCATCACGAACACATGACAGACCTTCACGACCATACACTCTGAAGTTTACAGGGAACCAACCAAGATCATCTTCTCCTGACACTCCTCGAAAATCTTGGAGAGTAGAACCACCTGCCTCAATGGCATCTGAAAGGACCTCTTGGATTTGTTCGACCAACAATTCCAATCGTGAAGTAGGTGACCCATTTTTCCGAACCAAAGAAGAGGATATTCGACGAGGAGAAATCCCAGTTCTATTGAGAACCTCGTTAACGTAAATATTTCCAAGACCTGCCACTACACTTTGATCTAAGAGGGTATTTTTGATTGGACTACTACGATTTTTTAAATTCTTAGCCAATACAGTTGCATCGAAATCTTGGGACATAGGTTCAGGGCCTAAAACACTTAGAAAGCGATCTTCTTCTTCATTGACATCTGATTCAATGAAGTGGATGTATCCGAATCGACGTGCATCAGTATATGTTGCACGTATGCCCCCTTCAATATTCAAAACAAAATGATCATGGGGGCCATCTCCTGTTCCAATTACGGCACCATGTGCAAAGGTCCCTGGAGTGAATGCCATCCCTTCCCCAGTCATTGTCCAACGA
>DASCRU010000154.1:0-4131 GCA_034400015.1 Candidatus Thalassarchaeaceae archaeon
GGCCATTGCAGAAGTACCTCTGCACATTTTGAATCCATTATATTCTGGAGGATTATGACTCGCAGTAATCATTACCCCTCCATCAACATCTAAGACTGAAGTAGCATGGTAAAGTGCGCCAGTGGTACAAATTCCAATATCATGTACATCTACTCCACTTTGAATCAGGCCTGAAACAAATGCTGAATGCAGTGAAGGTGAAGATTCTCGAATATCTCTACCTACGGCTATGGACGATGCGTCTAGGAATTTTGCTATTGATCTCCCAAGTCGATCAGCAAATGCTTCATCAAGTTCATTGTTAGCGATTCCTCTGATGTCGTATGCCTTGAAGCAGTGCAAAGCCCACTCCGCCATGATTCACCCTCTCCCCTCATCTTTCTATCATTTGTGGCCAAAAATCCTTGAAAGAATCCAGAGAACAATAATTGAAGAGATTCCACCAATGATTGCACCAATTGAATTGAACATGAAAAATCCTATTCCGATGAATATGATTGGAATTAAAATCATCCAAGGTAGAATATCACGCCAAGTCAGAATCCCTGTTGGATTTTCATTATAGGGGCTTCCAGGCATTTCATCACTCTGGAGAAATAGCTTGAATGACGATTTCAACCTTAGCACCTTTCGGAAGATTAGCTGCTTCAAATGCAGCACGTGCAGGTGGAATTTCTACACCTTCCAACCATTTTCCATAGATTTCATTCATTTCGCTGAAGTCATCAATAGAATCTAACAAAACTTGAGCAAAACAAACATCGTGTTTGGAAGCTCCTGCAGATGCTAACAATGCATCGATTTTTTGTAGACTTCCAGAAGTTTGTTCCGCTGTTGTGTCTCCAGATTCTGGAGAAATTTGTCCAGCTAACCAAATGAATCCATTTGCTTTCACTCCTGGGCTATATGGTCCAAACACCCTTCCTCCAGTATCGATCCTCTCCTTCGTCATGTTCATTCCACAGTATAGCCGTCACAAGAGCGTTCGCTTCATGCGATAAGTCTCGTTCGGTCAAATATGGAGGGTTCAATTCCAACTTGTTGGGTGATTGATCATCCTGCTCATTTCCAACTTTTCAGCCCATTCATTAGAGGGGGCCATCCAGATGATATTCTCGTTTTAACATCTAGAACAGAGGTACAGATAATGTTTCGAACAAGGGATGGAAGAATACCTCATCGTCCTCATTTGTGGGTGGAACGGCCCGTGGGATTGGATATAGGTAGGTTTGAAAGATTTAGAATTGCTAGAAGACGAATAAAAATGGTTAGAAAATTTCTTCATTCAAATTCTCAGATACAGAGAATTGTGGTGAAAGGGGCATCCCTTGAGTTGATTGCAGCAAAGAGAGCCGGAATTTCTGAACGAATTTACATTAGTGATACTGAAGTAAACCACATAGCCCATAGAATTGCAAAAAGATATGCAACAGAAATCCTTCTACCGAAATCTTGGAAAAGAGAAATTTCGGGTAATTTTGTTTCAGATTCTCGAGTTCGCAGGTACTCTGGAATTTTACCAGAGGTGTATGTTGATATCCAAGCAGGAAAATCAATTAGAAAACAAGCAATTTCACAAATTCGCGAAGAAATTCAATCTACTAACGAAACACTTTCAGATGCTCCTGTAATTTTCCATCGCTTGATTCATGGTGGAGGAATTCATGACGATTCTGAGTTGATAAATTATGATTATTGGATCAAGGATTTACCCGTTCATTTCGTTCATACAAAGGAGTCTACACTTGAATCAACAGATGCTGCTTGGGAAATACCTACCCAAATTGCAATGTTTGATGGTGTATTGACTGGCTCTACAACGCTGGCATCTGAGGCTGTGATACAAGGCATTCCGACACTATTGATTTCAAGAGCAGAACGAGGTTTCCTCGATGATATTGAGCATAGGTTTCCACGTACGTTGTTTCGGTGGAAATCATTAGATAGATCTGGAATTGATGAGATTTTCAAATCATGGATTCAATCTATCATAGAGCAAGAATCGAGGACCCAATCTATTCATAATAATCGTTCAGAATTAGAGGAACTGATTGGTCCAATTTTTTAATCCATTTAGATTGGAATAAATGCTGTGTTTAGTTGCATTATGTCTGAAACAGCGAATCTCGAAGAACATCTACATGGTCTCCTGCCATTCCTTCTTCGATAGCTTTCTTCACTTCAATCCATTCTGCATGTTCAGCATCGTCACCAGCACAAGGTATTGAATCGCCCTCAACGTGAACTCGGTAGAAAATCGAAACGATATGTTTGCGAGGATCGCGTTCAGGGTCCCCTCGAACAGATAGAATCTCAGGATTGGTTCCGATGACTCCAGTTTCCTCTTTCAATTCCCTTAGAACTGCATCCAATGGATTCTCACCAAGTTCTACGAAACCTCCTGGAAATGCCCAGGATCCTTTCCATGGATTATTTCCTCTTCGAATCAATAGTACTTCGTTTCCGTTTTCCCTTGTTACCACTGCGTCAACAGCCAAAGATGGTTTTGGCCATGGATCATTTCCACAACTAGAGCATAGTTCTTCCATGGTTATTCTCCAAATCGTCTGCGCCTATTTTGATAGGATTCAATCGCATTGAAGAAATCACTTTTTGAAAATGAAGGCCAGAAAACATCGGTGAAGTAGAGTTCAGAATAGGCTGCCTGCCATAGCAAGAAGTTGGAGATTCTTTCTTCTCCAGAAGTGCGAATAATCAAATCAGGATCAGGTAATCCACCAGTGTAGAGTCGTTTAGAAATCATCTTTTCATCTATTTCATCAATTGAAACCTCTCCCGATGCATGATCTTCTGCTATACTGCGAACAGCAACTAGAATCTCTTCTCTAGAACCATATGCAAGACAGATTGTGAAAACACATCCATCGTGATTCGCCGTTGCTTTCTCTGCGTTTTCGATTGCATCGATAACATTTTTTGGCAACAATTCTTTGTGGCCAGCGATTTGAACTTTTACACGATTAGTAAAAATTCGTTCATTTTTCAGAAGGTCTTCTAGTCCCTCAACATAGAGATCAAAAAGAACTTCAAGTTCATCTTCAGTTCGATTGATTACATTCTCTGTACTTAATGCGTAGACAGTCAAATATGGGATATCCAATTCTAGAACCCAATCCATCACTTCTTCCAATTTCTGTTTGCCATATCTGTGACCAATTGAACTATCCAATCCTTCGTTTTCTGCGAATCTCCTGTTTCCATCCATGATGATGGAAACATGTTGAGGAATTTCACCATGGAAAATTCGATCACGAAGACGATTTGCACGGACTCGATCAGTTCTAGATACTAAACTCCAGGCGAATCTGGAATTGGCTAACCACCTTGCAGGAGCACGAATTAACCTGAATTTTAGTAGCCATTTTGCTGAAGCATCAATGCTCCGACCTAACCAACCCATGTGCTCCCCTACCTTCTTGGATGAGTTCCTTGTCTTTGATTCCTCTCAGAGAATAGATTTCATTCGAATAAGATATCTGGATCTCGATGAAGGCCTGAAAGAACCCCTCTACTAGGATTTACAACGATAATTTCCCCTGCATCTGGCCATACTTCCAAATCTGCTTTAGAATTACCACAGTATGCAAATTTACCTTTCCCATATCGTTGTACTAAAGCCTTAGCTTTGTGTTTTCCACCTAGATTCAATGTTCCCTCAGAACCCATTACATCGTCGAAAAGTCCGACATGTTCTGCGATTGGCAAAGCCTGAACAATATGGGATGCAGTAGCGAGAATAATCTCTCTTCCACTTTCTTTTTCGTTTTTCAACCAAGTCATGAATGCTTCATGATAGACGAGTTCATCTGGTTTTACTGAAACAAGATTAGCGACTCTCTTCTTCCAATATGGCCTTCCTTTTGTTAATTCAAAGAAAGGAATGAGAAAAACATACCAAGGTCTTCTGAAAATTATTCTTTTTGCACTAATTTTCGTCATATCTGAGAGAATTACGGTTCCATCAAGGTCAACAGCTAATGGTAGCGCCCCTCCCATATTCTTCAATGGATGCATCATAATGTTCAATCATTGCGGAGATTGAGTTCTCAACCGGTTGACTCAAGCCATTTATTCTATTCGCGAGGTCATGAGCAACCCCGATGTGGTTGA
>DASCRU010000155.1:0-5687 GCA_034400015.1 Candidatus Thalassarchaeaceae archaeon
CTGTCTAAAGTTTGCAGAATACGATGAATCTACAGTGACATCAAGATACTTGAAACCCTTATTCAGCCCATTTACTGAATCGTTTACCCATAACGACCAAACATTGGTCTCTACATTTGAACCAGCAGGGATTGAAAGATTAATCCAAAATTCGGAAGTATTGCCAGGTTCAATAGGCATTATTGTAACAGTGTTGTCGTGATCAAGAGGTTCAGTCGAATCTATTCGAATCGGAAATTGAGCCATCCATGATGAATTTGAAACTTTACTATGTAACGTAGGCGTAATTGTCCTGTAACCATTGTTTGTAATAGTGCACAACAGAGATGGAGGAGAAGGATCAGCTGGAATGACGGTATAGACGCCCCCGAGAGGATCATTGCATTCTAATTCGATAGTGTAGTTATCCACTTTCTCGACCCCAAATAGTATCAAATCATCAACATGTATGCCCTGAGTAGCATCATTATTATCGGAAGTGAAATGGAAACCTAGGCCATAATTTGAGTTAGGAAACACATCAGTCATATTCCATACTAGTGGAGTCCACATCCCATTCTCTCCAAGGTCATCAACTTCAGAGAGATTGAAACTTTGTTCAGTTAGTCCATTATAGGCTGCTAGGGATACTTCATCACCAGTACCTAATGTCCCCCATGCTTGAATACGAGCCTGCAATGATACGAAATCAAAACCTTTGACCTGAACAGAACATAATGCAGTTCCTTGTTGCGGATCAAATCCATAAGCGTTGGAGAGGGTACCGTCCAGTTGACCATACCCTAGTGCATCGAAACCATCGTTACAATTTGCATTAGTATCTGGCCACATCCACCACATCCAATCATTTCGATTGCTAATGTATACACCAGTATCCTTGGCGTGTTGTAAATGCCTAGTTCCTTCTGCTGAAGCAGAAGTAGTAAGCATCTGGAATTGACCTTCATCCTTCAGGGCGTAATTATCCCCTACTTCATATCCAGCTCCCACCCACATCGGAATAGCGTAGGAGGTGGGGCAATCAGAACTACCATCTCCATCAGTATCGCCACATAATGCAGATTCTATTCTATCATGATAAAGAGCAACAATGATGTTCTCGTCGTGAACATCATTGAGATCATTGGAATCCAAAACACCTGCATCAACACTTCCTCTCAAGATATAACCACCAGACAACGTTCCATCATCAGAAAGATGACTATGGGCAGCTTCAGGAGTCCATTCTACTGTCTCAATGGATGATTGCCCTCCTGAAAGAGATAGGTTTGCAGTCCATGAAGCAACCACGAAACCGATAGGGTGCCAGACCTCCATAGTTGCGACGGCACTGGCTGGATCCAATCGAGTGCCTGCATTCTGGAAGGTAAATGATAACTCAATATCCTGCCGAGTAAACATGTAATCTACAGATGAACCGTCTGGTTGAGTGTATTGAGACGCTGGGAAGGAAGAGTTTCCATAAGCTACGTCAGTTGCAGCGAAGTCAACCAAAGCTCGTCCCGAGGTATCTAACTGAGGATTATCGCCCAACGTAGAGGAGGGGGCCAATGAAAAAGGAGCCAAAGATACGAATAGCAGAGTCATAGTTAGAATAATTGCACCAGTTCGACTCATAGCGACCAACAGCCAACGCAGTCGTGGCGCGGTAATAAGGTTGAGGCGATTGCGCTCATTTTCGATAGGGCGGGGAATTGCAAAATTCCCTCTAATCAAGCATCCAAGCATCCAGTATGGGCAAGCACTTAGGCACGATACTCGCGCGTAATGACTCGTGGCAGTTCGGAGAACCCTTTTCGCCCGGATTTGGCTAACCATGATTATCGGAGGACAGGTCCTAATTGCACCTGCATTCGCATTCGCAATCACATACCTGATAGATGTAGATACTAGTACTGCCAGCCTTAGCATAAGATTGGATCTAGTTCCTTGGATATTATCTGCGGCCCTTGCATATGGGATTATTTCGTTTATTCTGGCTCTAATCGCAGGGGGTTTCATGCCTATTTCAGTTGCAGATAGAGGAGGCTGGACGGCTAGATTCGGCCTTAGAGACAAATTTCGAGATCCTGATGCAATCGATTCCGCTCGGGAGAGACTCAGAACTAGTCCATTCGGAAGGATGATTCGAATTGTTCATTACGAAGTTCAAAATGAAAGACGTGGTTTATTGGAAGTCCATGGAGGGCTACAAATGTTGGCTGCCCCATTGCAAGTGGCACTAGTTATTTCACCAATGTTAGCCATGCAATATACACCTGATTCATGGGTCGCAGAAGGACATCTATTGGAATATGGTCTTTTCATTTATTTCATAGGACTATTAATCGGATTCAGAATATACCCCCATTATGCGGCAAGACTAGTTGGAACTGCATCCACCATTAGAGTACTATTGGAGAAGGTGACAAAACTCACGTGGACCCTTCCAGTGCTCATTCTTTGGATTGCAGTGAGATTTGTAATTGGAGTATTATTCACTTGGTTAGGAATCGACATGGCTAACTGGCAGTCGTTAGCAGTAGAAAAAACACTAATTGAGTCATTTCTCCCTGTAGAAGTGACTGTGCCTGAATCCTCATTCATCGACATGTTGGTAGCATTATCGGTTCTGCCAATTGCGACATTTACTACAATTACAGTATTGGGTGGTGGCGCAATTGCGGTACCAAGATGGATGCAAGATCCTGCAAGTAAATTCATCGAGATAAATGGGGAAAAGGTAGAGGAAAATAACTTCCATCAACCGTTCAGTTCGATGCAAAGTACTTCAATCGACAATGACGAAAAAGAAGAATTTCAGGAAATAGAAATTATCGAAAGTACACCCACAGGTGGGTTTTCTGGATGGGTTGCATCTCAAGTTGTAGAAAAATTGGAAGCACGAACAAGAAAAAAGGATTAATCACTCTTCTTCTGAATTTGTAGTCAAATTAGATTCGGAAAGTGAATGGCCATCTAATATCATGACTCTTAGACTCCCCCATAACCATCCATCAATTCGAGTTCGCCCTAAATCAGGCCTAGGATAATCCAACAAAATATGCGAACAAGAGGAGCAGCGAACTGAATCTAGAAACCAAAACGGATTTGATGATTTACAACAAGGGTAAGATTCTACCCTAATTCTATTCAATTCGTGTATTAAATTCATAGAATAAGGAAATCGGAACATTGGGTCTAAATCAAAGGGAACAATTCGGCTTAGAATCACCCATGAAGAACCGACAATCAGCCCAAAACCTACTGAAGAAGGGGATTGATTGAGCATTATGATTCCCAATACCAATGGAATCAAACCAAAGGGAATCGATGCCCAATACGCCCTTCTAATTCGTAGAATCTGCAATATTAGAAATTCATTTACTTCAGGAGGATTGGGATGATCTACCAAATCAAGAGTTCGAATTGATATTCTAGGCAATATTACTAGAGGGATTCGAGTAAAAAACCATGCAATAAACATAGCAATTAGCAGACGGGATAACTCGGGTAAAAAGGCCATCTTAATCCCCACGAAGACGTTTTAGTACCTGTTCTACCTTATCCATGCCACGTGATATATCGTCTCTTGAAACAGTATAAGCGAATCTTAGGTGCCCTTCTCCACTTTCTCCGAAAGCAGAACCAGGGGAACTCAAAACACCGCCCTTCAGAAGTTCCATTGCTACCTCTTGGGAATTCATCCCTGGAACCTCTACCTTAGGGAATACATAGAATGCCCCCTTGGGAACATGACAAGAAACTCCAGGCATTGAATTCAATCTAGTACAAATCAAATCACGACGTGCTTGGAATTCCTTGGCCATCTCTTCAGGATAATCTGATGCCTCGTCAAACGCAGTCAGAACTGCATATTGCATCGCATCATTACTACAGGCTGTAATGTAGTACTGCATCTTGATTATCTGTTTCATCGCTTCGATATTTGGTGAACAGATGTAACCTATCCTCCAACCAGTCATTGCAAACGTTTTCGAAAATGAATTTATCATCAGTGTGCGATTATAACCCGTACCTAAAAATGATACATGTTCCACATCGTAGACTATGCGGTCATAAACTTCGTCAGTAATTATCCAAAGGCTATGCTTCTTAGCAAATTCAAGTAATTCATCTCTCTGTTCTGATGATAATGTGGCACCTGTCGGATTGCCAGGGAAATTATAGAGAATCGCTACAGTATCTTCATCGACAAGAGATTCAAGATCTTCAATTGTAGGAACGAATTCATTTTCAAAGAAACAGGGGTAGTAGCGTGCTTCCCCCCCAGCAATCAAAACATCCGGCCCATAAAGGGGAAAATAGGGCTCAGGGAGTAAGACATTGGCTCCAGGATTTACTAGAGTAAGTACACAATTTAACAGAGCATTGGTTCCACTCATTGTCATGCATACATTTTCTTCACCTATTTCTGGCTCCAAATGGTGAAGAGATTCAGCTATTCTTTTCCTCAGAATTGGGAGTCCCGCAGTAGTCGTGTATTTGTTATGGCCTGCCAACATGGCTTGATGCATAGCTTCGATTGCGACCTGGGGGGGTTGGAAATCCGGTTCTCCTAAACCAAACGAAATTACATCATCGCCTGCCATATCAAACATCTTTCGAACACCAGTAGGCTGGATGGCTAGAGCCCGTTCAGAGAACTCATCCATGAATGGCGGATACAGATGTCGGTTATGAAGCCCCGGCTAACGAGACTTAGGCACATCTATTGAAGCATCTACAATTTCCGCCTCTAAAATCTCAGAAGAATCTTCTTCATCCTCCTCATTGTTCAAGAAAATGACTGAACCCGAAGCAATTACAAAGAATAAAACAACTGCAATAGATGCAAGATACGCTGAAAGGCCGGAAGCCGAATTCGAAGTGCCACCTCCTTCTATAGATACGAGAACTGGGAGCGAATTTCCGGAAGAAGTGGTTGCTCGAACTTCTACTGAATGAACTCCTGAAGAAAGACTACCTCTATCCAATGCTAGAGTCCAATTAAACGGGGTTAAGGGCGACAATTCTTCAATTGCGAATTCGTAGGTTACCTCTGACCAATCGCCTGAATCAACCCTATATTCAACACGATCTATGGAACCTTCAATGCCCCAAGAATGACCTACTATCACAGTCATGGATCCGTCCTCTGAGACATTTAGAAGATGATTCTGGAGAGTCCAATCTACATCAGCACTCTGATTTGTTTCAAGTAAATGAAAGGCTAATTCTACTCCTGCCCTCGCATCAATCATCCCCCACCCAAAATCTCGATTCCAATATGGATCTACAGAAGGTTCGGTTGGTTCACCTCGGCGTTCCGCTGTTTGTTTGATTACCTCGCGTATCTGTAATGGATCAAGATCGGGGTTGGCTTCCATTATCAAAGCGATTACGCCTGTAACTGAAGGCGTGGCATATGAGGTTCCGCTTCCACGGCCTGTGTAGGTGTTTTCCGAAGCATCCTGCCCTGGAATATTGTTGTTACATCCCCCGCTAGTTACGCATCCTTCTGCCTGGATAATATTGGTACCTGGTGCTGAAATATCAGGTTTCAATTCATTCACAGGGTTTCCATCACCGTTGTCTCTTCTAGGGCCCCTGCTAGAGTAATCCGCAACAGTATCGTCAGTACGATCTACTGTATTCTTATCGTCAGTAGCACCTACTGTAATTGAAAGACTACTCGAACCCATTCC
>DASCRU010000156.1:0-2889 GCA_034400015.1 Candidatus Thalassarchaeaceae archaeon
TCAATATCCATTCATGCGTGGGAAGATGGAGATTATCATCTTCGAATGCTAATTTGGGATCATGGTTTGGAGGTAATTTCTCATGAGGTGGACCTTGGAACATTCGATTTGTCTACTGCTCTAAATCCTCCTACTTTAGGCCTAGAACTTCAGGCATCTGAAGAAATATTTACTGGCGATGATTGTCAAATCGTTCGCTCATTTTCTGATGAAGTTGGTGAGCAATACGATGCGGTTGGAGTGGTTTCGTTGACTGGAGTTCCTTGGCAGGTTCTGAATGAAACAGCTCCTATCGATTGTTCTTCATGGCCTGCTGGAAGATACAGCGTGTCTATGCAGTACACCAACGGTTTAGGATTCGGAGCATCTACTACATTGGATGTTACAATCGAAAATCATCCGGCCCCAGATTTCTCCATTTTAGTAAATGGTCAGAATCAACCCATGGGTACTGGCTGTTCTGTTGTTGCAATTACTGCTGAAAATCAGACCGATATTGACTTAGTCTTCTCTTGGTCCATTACTAATCCGAAGAATGTAGAGTCAACTGAATCTGCTGTAAAGGATCTTGACTGTGGGTTGTGGGATCCAGGAGTACACAAGGTTAGAGTTACAGCAACTAATCCTCAGATGCAGGCGACCACATTTGGAGTCAATGTGGTGAGGTTACCACCTTTCGATCCCACAGATCCAAGTCTTGGAAACATTAGTGATGATGCTTCATGGCCATCGAGTTCTAGTGGTGAAGAATACGAAGCGACTCCTCTATTCTTGAATTTGGAAGCGTCTGCAGCAGCGATTGGTGGTGGAGGAATATTGTTTGGTTTGATTTTTGGCATATTTGTTGGTCTATTACTCACGAGAGGCAATTCTACTTCTAGGCGCCTTGAAGAGGTCATGGAAGCAGCCGCTCCTTCGATGAATGAAGGTGAGATAGAGGATCTTGCTGAAGGATTGCCGACTTATACTGATCCACAAGGAATCATATGGAGGCAACACCCAGACGGAGCAATGGATTGGTGGGATGGCGCAGAAGGAATTTGGGCTAAATTTGATTCATGATTCATGAATTAAAACGAATACGCATCCATCCGTTGAGATTGAGAATGTTGGAGCAATAGATTGATTGGAAACTCCTCTTGAAGAGAATCCGTGAATTCCATTTATGTCCCATTTCAATCCAGATGTTTGAACCCGAGTCTCTTCAAAGGAGAAAATCGAAACTAATGTTCCAATTGGTGCAAGGCCATGAAAGTCATTTTCAGAAACCACTCTGTGCATTATCATGCCATCTAAAATCACTCTGATATCCAAATCATGGTTGGCATTGTGTACAGCAGCGTAATTACCTAATTCATGATCGGATCTTTTTCCTGAAAATCCAATTATCCAAATCGAGGTCATACTTTTCTCCAAACAATATTGTAGAGCCTTTGCGAGATCATTGTAATCTTGTTCAGACTTCTCTAGGAGCCTCTCAGTTGGATGATTATCTCTATTCACGGAGTCTAAGTCACCTATAATCAAATTTGGATTCATGCCATTTTCAATGGCTACATCTGCACCTGAATCGACACCAATCACAAAGTCAAATTTTGGAAGCCCACTGCTATCAGGCCATTTGCCTGGAAGACAAAGTAGCGTGACCATGCTTAGGCCAACCCCTCATACTCCTTCATCGCACCGCTTTGAGGCTCAACAAGATGAAGCCTTTAGAGCAAAGGGGTTCATTCGAGACCAATGGTGCTTCAGCACCGGGGGCGGTGAAAAGATGAAAGCAAGAATTTTGGTTGCTCTAATGCTACTGTCTTTGATGTATCCAATGGTCTCTTCTCCTGATATTTTGGAAGAGAATTTTTCATCATCAAATATCATTCAAGCTCCATTGCCAACCAATGAATGGGGTGAGGGTTTAGCTGGTTCTGACATCACACATGCCGGTCAAGATTGGAATGTGTTACCAACCAGAAATTTGTCGAATATTCTTTATTATCAAATTTCTGAGAATACGGGTGATTATTCGGGATTAGATTTGGTAATTGATCATTTTGATGCAATTCACGCTTGCGTGCACAATGATACTGCTGGTAGTCTAGAGTACATACACATCAATCAAACAGGAGCGATTCAGTGGACAATTGTTGATGATGGTGGCGGTAATGATGTTGGAGAGGAGTGTGACATCGATCTCGACGCTCAGAACAGAGCCCGAATTGCATATCTCGATTCAGATACTTCTTCGCTTAAATTTGCATTTGATGCCCCTCCACATTATGTGAATCCTGAAGATTGGCATGTTCGAACTGTAACTGAAGGATGGAATGTTGCTGGGCCCTTGGAATTGTCGATTTTAGGAAATGGAACTGATGTTGTCCTCTGGATGGATGAGGATACAGAGTATCTTATGACCTCGTATTATGCCTCTACTTTTTGGCGTCATGAATCTGTAATTGAATCGGTGGTTGATGGTTTCAATGCCCGAGTTCACAATGGAGATCGTGTACGGATTCTCCACGAATCTGGGGGTTTGATTCGTTCTATGGATTGGCCAAATATGACTTCAACAAATATTGATGCTGCACCTTGGATTGGAGCCCCATTAGATCAAGAAGTTCCAGGAGAGGGGGAAGCTCAACTAACATATTCAGCCGAGAATGATACTGTTGTTCAGTTTGTTCGAAGTCTAGAAGGTAGGAGAGAAGGTAGGATTTCCACACTGCCTTCTCTTGTGATTGATGCAGATGAATCATCAGCAAAAATTGGTGACTTTAATTGTGATGGCAAGTCGGATTTCATTATTTTCATGAATCAATCGTTGGTTGTTCATCATGGGCGAACTAGTGGTTTCAATCCAACACCTGATATTGTTCTTCAACAGACCTCGAATAC
>DASCRU010000157.1:0-3705 GCA_034400015.1 Candidatus Thalassarchaeaceae archaeon
ATAATTCTTCTACCTCATCCAGTATGATATCCAAGCGACGTGCTTGGTCAGTAGAAGATTCAGAGCCTGAACCTGAGGAAGGAGATCAAGATATCAAAGAGGCAGAAGTTGAATTGGATGAATTGGATGAACTTGGAGCTGGAGATGAATCAAAACTCCAAGGAGAAGCACAATTGGATGAGGATGTCGATACGATTAGCGATTTATGGGATAAACTTGGAGATAGTCAGAAGAAAAGAAGAGGCCCCTAATCACAGAAAATCATCTAGAGTATACACCGTTACCTTGTCATTTTGGAATAATGATTCGACACTATCAAACATCCAGTCCACATATTGTTGAGTGTAGTCATCGATACCGAAATTATCGATTACATGATTGATTACCCCGAGATATTTCCGTACTGCTCCTTGAGATACGGTGAGAATAAGATTCCCCCCACATCGTGCTTCTTCCATACGGCTTGAATTATGGCCATGAAGTCCTCCACTCGCAGTTCGCATCTGAATACACTTACCTGCTAATGGCAATCTACGGTACGAATGATTACATTTTGCACATCTCACTTTTTGTCTACTGAAAGCATTCAGATTGCCTCGTACATCGGGTAGAAGGTGCGATCCAATTACTGTCTTTGCAACAATTTGCGCATCTACGCTACGTAATCTTCTACCCAATGCTAATTGTGCACTCATCTTATCGGTCATACTGCCGAGTGTTTTGTATGCGGAATTTATTGGACCAGCATCTAGTGCATCCAATTCATGAGTATACCCATATCCACGAACAGCACCTACCGTCCCTATTCTGTTATTCACTAGGTCGACCAATTTTGCATCCATTATTTCTCTTGGATGAGGCATTGATTGAGTTTCTTTGTAGAAAGAAGCAGAGTAATTCCATCCAGCATCTACATGCAGTGCTTCTTTATCCAATTCCATTGGATTCAATCTTGTAGTCAGAGTCAATGGAGCATCCATCCTTCCTCCGCGATTAGAAGGTAGAATAATCCGACTGAAATTCAATAATCCATCCAAAAGTAGCATTACACAATCTTCGTCACCATCACAATTTCTTCGTTTTGCTGCATGGAACAATGTGTGCCCATATCCAGCTGAAGCATTAGTCCACCCAATGAATCTACACAAAACTCCACCCGAAGTATGTGGCGCAAGCGCAATACCCAATTGTCCAACCATATCATCGATTGTCTCTGCTTTGTATTCTGGCTCCATTCCATAGAATCTAATCAGTAAATCGTCAAGATATTTGCTAATTTTGAGTAGATGTTCCCCAGCATCTCTACTCGGAATGAAATCTTGAGGAAATAATTCAAGGACTTGAATATCAGTGGTTAATGGAGCTCCTCTGATATCATGAGAATACCCCAATTCAATCAATTTTTCAATGGAAGTTCCAATTTCTACAGGGCGGAAGTGAGTTACTGGAACATCAATCATATCGTAACGAATAGTCCCATCTCTGAATGCCGAAACATCATGAATAGCTCTGAGAATTCCTTTCTCTATTGGTTCGGGATATTGGGCCTTGGAAGTAAGCCCCTTCATTGCCTTTATTCGTTCAGGTAAGCGGTCTAGACCAAGAGATATACGTTTAACTTCAAGTATATCTGATAGAGGAATAGTAGTCAATTCACCTAATCGATTCCGCAAATGAGATCCTCGTCGTTCAGCAGGAACAGTTCTTCCACCGCATTCTTTTGGTTCATCTTGGATTGTACGATGGTGACATCGGACATGCGGTGTTTCTCTATCACATCTTAAACATCTTCTCGGCCCAACAGTTACTCTGATTGATCCTTCTCGTGATACTGCTGTTGCAAGGAGACGTTGCGGCCCCCCATAGTTCATTATTGGATACAATGCATGGGCTTTCTGCTTCATTTCTCGTGGTGCAGATTTCTCAGGTCTCCCCATCCGGCAACCGACTCTACAAGGAGCAGAATCATTCCATTCCAAAGTACTGATTTTCCTAATTATCCAAAGGCTGTTTTCAACTTCATTTTCATCGAGTAAAATTAGTGAGTTCATTAGAGATATTTTGTCCTTTGGACCCGAGTCTTCTATCGCATCTGCAGCTTTTTGTCCGGCTTGTTCAGTTGCCGAAATACCTTCTCCTGTCTGCCTAGCTGAAGTTTCAGCCTGTATTCTTGCAGTTCTCTTTTCTGCCTCAAGTTTTTGATTACGTTCCCTTTCTAGTGTTACGATTTCAGTTGCTTTACGAATTTCATCCAATCTTTGTTCGATAACTTTCATACCTTCTTTATTTTGCTTGTTTTTTCCGATTTCTGCCTCCAAACCCAAACCCTGAATCAAGCATTCCCAGTTTTCATCAATGAGAATATCGTCACCTTCGTGTCGGTGTGCAATCCCAAGACACATCAATGTAGATTTTACTAATCCATGTTGTTGATAGCCCAAATTTTCAGAGAAACCTCCTAAAATTTCTTCTTTGATTTTGTGTGCACCAATTTCTAATACTTTTGAAATTTGGTCGGAAGAACTTTCCTTTCTTCGAAGATTAGTCTGATTATTTGGAACACTTTCTATGATAGGTGAACTTTCTACAATTACTGGAGCAACCCAACCTAGTACGGCATCAGGAATTCTCAAACACCCGTTTTCAACCAGTGCATCACTCATTGCCTTCATGAAAATTGGAAGAATAGAAACTGGCAGATCAGACCATTGTGGATTATGTGTGGGGTGAACACCAATCTTCCACTTCTTTGCAATTGCCACTGCATTAACCCACTCTACCTTCACATGACGTAATGCAAGGTGCCAATCACGAAGCATCCATTCAATTTCTAACCTCTCTGCTTTACTCCGTAGCCTTCTTCGAAGGTCCCACGGTGATGTTTCAGGTACATTGGAATCTTCAAAATTCAAATGAGAATGAAGAAAATCCAAGTCTTCTTGATTTTTGATTGAATCTAGAACTTCAGACGCCCACCATTCAGTAGTATAGGCAGACGGGACGAGATTTTTGTTGTTCTCAAGAAATTCTCCGAAACCTAACATCAATTCTCCATTATCCCAAATAGCTCTGACTCTATCTTCAATTTCGTTCCAGAGTTCTTCTTCGTTTACTCTAACAAATGTGCCATCATCAAGGAGAACCATTGGCCCATCAATTTCTGTACATGGTGTGACTGCACAAGCTTTTCCAGGCCGTTCGATCTTCATTTGAGTCCCTACTGAAATGAATGACCCCATTGCTTTCATGGATACAGGATTCATTCCACCAGCAGCTAATCCTGATGCCCTTGGCCTTCCATATCGTAGTCTGAACCCACCTGGTTCATTCGGCATCCCGAAAACAGGTCGGCCTGCAATGATATCTTGCATAAATCTTGAATCAGTTTTGATTTTTCTAGGAATGAATTTCGAAGAATCATCCCCTTGTCCTTTTTTCCCCCGATTAGCGAATTCACTGATGAATTCCCAACCAGGAATTTCTAAGCGTTCCACATGTTTCTGAATTTTTGGGGCTTTGAGGCACAATCCTTCTCCAATCACAAGTAGGACACCACCTCTTACTCGCCCCCCATCGATGTTTCTCACTTCACGGTAACCGGCACATTCCTGATCTTCTGTAGATTCACCATTGATCATCACTGGACATGATTTCACAATCACATCAATTTCTTCTGGGGTGGGTTTGTATTGCATTCCTGCACGA
>DASCRU010000158.1:0-5197 GCA_034400015.1 Candidatus Thalassarchaeaceae archaeon
CCCCCGAGATTCAATGTCCCTTCAGACCCCATTACATCGTCGAATAATCCTACATGTTCTGCGATTGGCAAAGCCTGATCGATATGAGATGCAGTAGCGAGAATAATTTCTCTTCCACTTTCTTTTTCGTTTTTCAACCAAGTCATGAAAGCCTCATGATAGACGAGTTCATCTGGTTCTACCGAAACAAGATTGGCGACTCTCTTCTTCCAGTATGGTCTCCCTTTTGTTAATTCAAAGAAAGGAATCAGAAAAAGATACCAAGGTCGTCTAAAGATTATCCTCTTTGCACTGATTTTCGTCATATCTGAGAGAATCACAGTCCCATCGAGGTCTACAGCTAATGGTAACGCCCCTCCCATATTCTTGCAATGGATGCATCATAATGTTCAATCATTGCGGAGATTGAACTCTCAACCGGTCGACTCAAGCCATGTATTCTATTCGCGAGGCCATGGGCACCCCAGATGTGCTTGATGAACCGTGGTTTCCGCATGGAGCCGTCACAACATCCATCAAAGCATCAAATGCCCCTCAACCACTTGGTTTTCGTTCATTCGATGTACCGATTCCGTGGGATACATTAACCATGTATTGGCCAATTGACGGCCTTCCAAAGTTGGAAGGCCTTCAATCATGGATGGACATGGATGGAAAATGGGGGGACCTAGATTCGATTAACAATGCAAAGACATTGAAATGGTCCAGTGGTCCACTTGGACCAGTCGGTTTGATTGATAGTGGTAAACTAGGAATTTGGAGATTAGAATTTCTTCCATTTGATGATGATGGACATGGTAGTAGGCTTGCAAATCATCTCGATGACAATCCGTATGTCGCTCAAGGTGGAATTCAATTTCAGGGAAGAGACCTTCTTCTTCTTTGGAGAGATTTGAGTTCTTGGCCAAATGCTGATCAAGTTCTATCCAATCTTCTAATTTCAGATCGACTAGGAGATGCTCGTTTGTTGGTGGAATCATGTGGGAAAATTCTTGGCAATTTTCATTCCTCGGTTTTGGAAACAGCAAATCCAATTCGCTATGCTAAGCCATGGAATGACCGCTTGAAAAATCTTGAAGAGAGATCTTCTGCATCTACACTTTGGCGAGCCCCTCATGGTAAGGAAACAGTAGGTTGTCTAACTCATCGGAATTTTGGTTTGAACAACATCGTTGTGCTGAATAATGCCTCAGGTGAACCAGATTTTAACGAAGTTCACCTACTTCATCCTGCATCAGGAGTACAAGGATCTCTTCTTCCATTACTTGTTAGAGCACCTGGATTAAGGGACCTAGCATCAGGATATAGGTCAATAGAACAGAATCAACAGGCGCTCGATACAGGAATGGGTCTAGAGTTACGACGCTGTCTTTTCGATGGCTGGTGTTCTACTGCACCTCAAACATGGTCATCTCCCCAATCCTTGAATTCACACAAAGGTGGAGTACCTATTTGGGAATATGAACAAGCCCTTGTAGAGAGCATAATTTCTGAGGCATTTGGTTTGCCTATTCACTCAAGAACAACTTGGTTTCTGAATCATGTTGGTCGGATTCAGGCTGGAATGTTCCGAGCCAGAACTGTTGCTGCTGCTGCTCTTACTTGTCTAACAGTTACAGGATTAGGCCTCTATTCAGGTATGACTGGCCTATTATCATGGAACGATTCTATTCCACTTGTATTATGCGCAATTCCAGTTCCAATTCTTCGCCAATTATACCGGAATCTTGCACCTCCACCATATTGATTACTCAATAGATGCATCAATTGAGTAATCAAGAACGATTAACTCGACTAGATACTCTATTTCTTCTCCTTCATCATTATGGTTACAACCTAAGCCCCCACCCTCTTGGACTTCGACAGTTAGATTTAGCGAATATTCTCCTAGCCCGACTTCTCCAACATCAAGCTGGTCGTTAATTTCTTGTTCTGATAATCCTGAAATTGTACCATTCAATAGAGATTCGTTGTACCATTCAAGTATTATCTCATGTGAAGATGATCCTTGAGCCTGATTTTGTCCACTTTCAATACTTGTTTCTCCATTGTGTGAAATACTTCCTTCGATTGTATCCGGGTCGGGTGTTGATGCTCCAGGAACAGCACACCCTGGGCCCCCACTAGTTTCATCTTCATTGTAAGTTAGAGTGACCAATACTGCCACAACATTTTGATTTTCACTACTCCATGAAACAGCGTCCGTATGGAGGTCAATTGACAGTGTTTCGCCATCCATGATGTATTCTGTTCCTTCAGTAAGAGTTTCCATTGAGAAATTTGAATTTACAGTGTAATTCCCAACTCCCCCCATTGAATTAGAAGAATCGGGTTTAGTAATAAAATATCCAATTTCACCTGCTGAAAAGGGAACAAGTAAGACAATTGCAGCAATCCCAATGGTTCGTCCATCAGGAATAGAAAATCGACCTAGAGGAGATACATCTGGTGTTCGCATTGCATTAGAAATGAAGTGTGCAATGAATGCTGCACCCATTCCTGGAACTGAAGGGAAGATTCCATCAACTCCTCCAAATCCAAGAATACTCCAACCAATTACGCCAACAAATGCAGCAATCATCATTGCAATAGAATGGGTTGTATCTGGTTTGTATCCTAACCACCGGATAATCAAGAGTGGAACGAAGATTCCACCTAAACCATAGACTGCGAGAATAACTAGTACGAAAACAGAATCTCCGCCTGGAATATAGAGGCCTCCGATAGAAATTATTGTAGCCAATACTGCAACAGCCAAAGTCACCTTTTTTGTTGTCTTGTGATCTTCACGCCATTCTGGTTTGATATCATCTGTGATAGCTGCTGTACAAGCAAGAACTTGACTGTCTGCAGTCGACATTGTTGCTGCAAAAATAGATGCAAGTATCATACCTATGCCAAAGGCTGGCATCGTTTCCATTGCCATTTGTGGCAATCCTAATTCTGGATCAAAATCATTCGCAGTAAATAGAACTCGACTTACTAGGCCAATGAGTAGCATGAGTCCAATGAAAGGAGTTTGCCAAACAAAGAACCAGATCATGGCCTGTTTTCGATCCGAATCTGAGCCTAATGTCATGACTCGTGAAACAACTTGAGGTTGTCCTGCAACTCCAAGCCCTCCAAGGAAGAATGCAAAAGCCCACATTGAAAATCCAAATTTCAAGTCAGGTGGCACTAATTTTGTAAGCAACGGGTCTTGAGCTTCTAATCCGTTTAATAATCCTGTAAATCCATCAACTTCTTGCAAGGCAATCCAACACAAGATGACTGATCCGACAAGCATTACACAAGATTGAACCGCATCTGTCCAAATTGATGCTCGAATTCCTCCTGCATAGCAGTATGCTACAACCAAGACAAATCCAATCAGAATCCCAACCAACTCATTCCAGCCCATCATAACGAACAGTGCTTTTCCACCAGATGTTAACTGAGCAGCAGCATAGATCGTTAGGAAGAGAACAGACAAAATTGCAGCCAACTTTGCTTCAGGCGCACCTGCCTTTTCTGCAACAAGAGATGATAACGAACGGATTCCTCTTTCTTGTCCCTCCTTTTGGATGAATTTGTATAGCCAAGCCCAAGCAACAACCTGTCCGATAGTTGAAACAACACTCAACCAAAAGGCGTTGAGCCCCATCACGTAAGTAAATCCAATAAATCCAATGAACATGTAACCTGAGTTCCATGTACTTACTGCAGATAATGCCGCTAACGCCGGATGCATCCCTCTTCCAGCTACAAGATAGTCGTCAGTCGTATCCTCTTTGACAAACATAGATGCTAGCCCCACCCCAGCGAAAATCGTCATGAAAAACAAAAACGATAACACTAGGACGATGTCCATTGTATCCACACGGAAGGCTATCTGACATGAATCTTCCAATGCGAACGACATTACTTTGCAGTAAGTTCACCTAGGATTCACATGGAAAGTAGTTGGTTCACTCGTCTAATGGAGAATCCTCTCTTCAAGTCGTTTCTATTTTTCTCAATTTTTCGTGCATTTTATGGAGCAGGAATACTAATTGTTACTTGGTTTTTAGCCACTGAGACAGAAAATCCATGGTGGGTTTCAGTTCTCTTTCTTCTCGCATCAATGATCTTTTCTCGTCTTTTGTTCCGATTCATCAAACGATTTCGAAAAGTCACAGATGAATCTAATTAATTCGAGAATATTTTCCACTTTCAAATTGATAGTGAATAGGCATTCCAGTGGGGATTTCAACAGCAAGGATTTCTTCAGAACTTAGATTTTCAATCGACATTACAATACTTCTCAAGGAATTTCCGTGAGCCGCTACAAGCACATTCTTTCCGGCTCTGAGATCGGGTTCTATTTCTTCAATTAGATAGGGGAGAGTTCGTTCAGCGCACATCTCTAGGCTTTCTCCATCAGGAGGTGGAATGTCGTAGGATCGTCGCCAAATGTGAACCTGTTCATCCCCGTACTTTTTTCTTGTTTCGTCCTTGTTCAGGCCTTGCAGTGACCCATAGTGTCGTTCATTGAGTCGTTTGTCATGCCGTGTTGGTGGGTTGTTGGATGCAGTATTGTGAGACATTACGATTTCCGCTGTTTTTTGTGCTCGGATTAATTCGCTTGTATGGACAACGTCAAAACTGATTTTTGCCAATTTTTCCCCTGCCAATTTTGCTTCATCTTCTCCTTTAGAAGATAAATCTACATCCGTCCATCCGGTGAATATATTCTCTGCATTCCAAACGGATTGTCCGTGTCTTAACAACACCATTAACGACAATGAATCACCTCATTTTTGCCGTCGTAATCTTGGTTCAAAGAATTGTAAGTCTAGTGATTTTGCTAATTTCATTACATCTAGAAGGAAATCCTGCTTGAGTTCCTTCTCTTCTGTGCCTGAAGATGTATCCCAATACAAGTTACACGCAATTTCTATTGCTTGAGGTCCAAGAGCTTGAACTCTAACAAAAGAAGCATCTTTCTTGGTGGTTTTTTCGTTTTTCTCAATTAATTTCAATAAATCATCACAGAATTTTTCTACGTTTTCTGGGTCACTATCGAGATCCAGATGCAAGAATGGTTGGTAACGTCTCCATCGTCGAAGTCCATAATTTTCTATTGCGGTATTCACTAGGCTAGCGTTTGGAAAGGTTACAACTGAATCTATTGAGGTTCTGATTTGAGTTGTTCGTAAATTGATTTCAATTACTTCCC
>DASCRU010000159.1:0-1383 GCA_034400015.1 Candidatus Thalassarchaeaceae archaeon
GCATGTCGAAACGTAAAGATAGGCCATATAGGAATGGTGGAATGAATACGCGAAATCCACTTGCTGCAGCTAACCCTAGACCCAAAGATACTGCCATTAATGTCTCTAATTCATTCATCTAATAGACTCCTTTACCCACTCACTATACTCTTCATTTGAATCGACTGGGTGCCAAATAATCTGGGGTTTTTCATAGGGGTGAGAGGATTCGATTGTTTGAAGACAATTGGGTATCATAGTAAGATCTGTCGTGAAGGATAAGCGCCATTCCTCTTCAGAATGAATGGCTTCATTCCATTGATACATTGATCTGATGCGATCTATTTGTACACAAGCTACTGTCTTCTCGGAAAGAATAGTATGGGCCCATTCGCCAACTTCAAATTCCTTCCATGAAATTGGAAGGGTAGTAGTGACTTTCACAACAGACATGATTCGTGGTACAACTCTAGTAGATTCAATCTTCCGCCAAAGGGATGGTTCAAATCCCGAATGTGGGCTTCGGACATCATGACGATTGATTGGACGGTCCCCATCGAGACGGGGGATATCCCTGTGGAGGGTGAAAAATTCGACATAATCGTTGTAGGTGGTGGTCCGGGTGGTTCTGCTGCTGCCGCATATGCTGCAATGAATGGTGATCGAGTATTATTAATCGAAAAAGAAGTTTGGCCTAGGGACAAAACCTGTGGAGATGCTGTTGGAGGAAAATCGCTTAGACATGTGAAGGAATTAGGTGTTAAAGAAATGATTGAGGCCACTCCACATTTTCGAGTTACTGGGATGATGTTTAGTAGCCCAAATGGTCGAAATGTCACTATTGCGTTGCCCAAGGATGATGTAGAGCGAAAAGAGGCAGGATATGCGCTTCCTAGAATACAATTTGACTACATGATGTTCAAGCGAGCTACAGAATTAGTTCGTTCTGCAGGGGGGAAAGTTGTTCAAGGGACAAAGGTAATTGAGATATTACATGAATCAGTACCAATTTCTCGAATAACTGGAGTGACAATTGAAGGAGACTCAACAACTACCCATTTGGCTCCACTTGTAATTGGTGCTGGAGGATATAAGTGCCCTGTAGCAACAACAATTGTTGAAGAATTGAATGATGAAGTAATGAGAGATGATGATCATTATTGTGGAGCATACAGAGAATATTGGACTGGGGTCAAGGGTGTAGGGGATGAAGAGGGTGCAATTGAACTCCATTTTGTAGATGATGTAATTCCTGGATATTGGTGGATTTTCCCAGTTCAGAAAGGAATGGTTAATGTTGGAATTGGGATGGTAATTTCTGAACAGAGAAAACAAAAAGGTATCAGAAAATCATTGAAAAAACTCCAGCATCACCTTATTCATGAACATCCATTATTCAAAGAG
>DASCRU010000160.1:0-4837 GCA_034400015.1 Candidatus Thalassarchaeaceae archaeon
TATCGGTCGATTCTTCGTTTTTTGTAGATTTTCCAATAGATTTGGTGGGGACCACATCTGCTGAACTCAATGGTTTTTTCTTTTTTGTTTTCTTTGATGGAATCAATTTTTCACCTAGAGTAGGTTTGCCAGTACTTTCAATTAAATCACTAGCTAGTAAGGCTGCATCTTTCAGATTTGCTTCTTTTGTATGGTGGTCAAGAACAAATGTAGCTGCATGGACTAATTCTTCATCGATTACAATGGGAGTGTTAGACGAGGGGGATGATTTTGATTTAAAATCCGCTTTGAATTTCTCGGGGTCAATTTTGTTTGATTGGATTCCCGTCTTATTTGCTTGCGGATTATCTTCAAATTTTTTCGTCCAATCCTCTACCGTTTCCTTGGGTGGAGAAACATACTTGGCGCGATGCCTTTCTATGTCTTTTTGTCTTTTTACTAGTGCTCTATTCAACATAATTGATCCCACTCCAACTACAATTATTGTTAGGATTAATCCATTCCATTCTGACAGGAATATTACTCCTGCATCCATTAATTCTGAAAATATATTTGGTTCAATGCTCTCTTCTTCAATTCGATAATTTTCGCCTAGATAGTCGATGTCTTCAGTGATTGAAAAATTCAGACTAGGTGCCAGAATACTTTGCACCATTACTTCTAGCCTCGCAGTTCCATTCATTTCTAATCCCCGCGGGGTAGTTGCATATGCGCTGAATGTAATAGTTTGACCTGGGGCAATATCTCTGAGTTCAAAGAAGCGAATATTTTCTGATGTGTAGTCAGTAATTGCATTAGGGGGGCAGATTAATCCGAAGTTTGATGTGACATCCATGTCTAGTGAAATCATCATTCCATCGTCGTTATTTCCTGTATTTTCAAATGATAAAACCAAACTGAGATTTTCATCAGTAACTGTAGTATTTGAGGAAATAAGTTTCCAATCGTAAAATGAATCAACTGAGATATTGTGTTTTGTGATTGCAATTAAGTCACCTGAAATGAATGCACCAACGGTTATTTCTCCACTGTTTTGAGCCATAGTTCCATTCATAATCCCTATTGTAATTCCTATTCCATTCTTGGTTTCTCCTTTCCCAAGTAATACTTGGTTTTCTTCAATTTCTACAGTTGACCACACTGGATTGGAAAGAATTTGAATCTCAATTTCGTCATTAAAATTCCCTGTATTGGTTAGGGAGAGATTGTGATGACAAATACCTGATTGTATGTTGGTAGGTGGGTGGATAATGCCGCATTTTTCATCATCTTCAAATTGAATAGATGCGTCTCTAATTCGTTCGATTATTACAGATTGATTTACGGATAAAATTGTCAATGGTTCATTAGCATTATATGCAGTAATTCTAACTTTAATTTCGCTGGATTCCATATATGGTGCAGCATATTCGACTTGAACAACTCCTGATCCATTCGCAGGCAAGTTATCGATTTTGTATAAGTCGAATGTCCCCACAGACCATCCGTCATGGGCAAATGATTGATCAGGGATAGTACCTTCAACTGGTAGTCCAGAGTTTAGCATGGGTTGGACTCGAATCACTAGATTTGCCATATGATTCCCTATATTTCGCAGTGTTACTGGAAGCAGAACCTTCTCACCTGGTTGAACGTTTGCAGTTTCTTCGTGTGAATCAATTGAAATTCCTGCGACTTCCGTTACTTCAATTGTAAAGTTCCAAAATGATTCCAATCCATCAAACTGACTTATTGCCTTAACTGAAATGGGGTGTTTACTCCCTGCTAACGGCATTCCATTTTCTACCAGTGGCACATCTACTCTGAATTGAACCCACACTAGTTCATTTGATTCAATTTCAATTTCATCTCCAATGGACGGTTCAGAATTTCTTGCCCATATTACGTTCCATCCCGATGTAGAAACAATACTAACATTTGCATTGTCTGTTATTGAAGCTTGATTCGTGATGTTGACAAGGATATTTGTTCCAACCCCTGGTTCGATAATAAAGTTCGAACCTGATGTACTTCCGAATAATAGTGCACTAGTTTGTTTCGGAGCAAGAGACGAAAATTCTTCATCTAGAGATGTGGTTGAAAAAAGCATACTGGTAGATAATATGGCGACTAATGACAAGGTGAGGAGGCGTAACTTCGCACCATGCATGTAGACTGCCTGATACCTAGTGGTATAACCAGTTGTGCGAGGCGTGCATCAGAGCAAGGGGTCTGGAATAGCATCTGATAACGCGCGAACATCGAATTCACCTGCATGGATTGGCACTTTTAATCCGAATAGTTCGCTAATTGCAGGGTCTATTTCTCCAAATACACCAATCTCTTTGTTCCCAATTAGAATCTTTGCTCCCCTACCTGGGATCCATGGTCCATCATTATCCTCTAGTGAAACAAACAACATCTCCTCCCTTGCTCCTAAATCTCTGGCAAGCGCCTGTGCAATTCCTTTAGCGGCAGTAAATCCAGCATTTGTTTCTGCACATGCCCAAGCAACCCTCCAAGCATTTTGATGATCTCTCACCACCTCACCACATTCTTGCACCCTTTGTGGCAATTCGTGGTGCCTATTTGCTGCCAAGAGTTCCAATAAAGATGGTAGAATATTTTGCCTGAGTATTGTATGTTCGATAGTAATCGGATTGGCAATCCTAGTTACTTTTCCTTGTGTCTTCCATCGCATATGTTCAAACTGAATCTCGTCGTTAGATAGTGTCAAACTTTGTACCTGTTGTATTCCTTGAGATGAAAGGCTCTCGTTAATTCGACGAATCATGGTGGCGCGTGGAAGTGGGACCCCTTCTAGGGCCAGAGATGAATAGGATTCACCTAATGATTCGTATCCGATTCCTGTAGCAATTTCTTCAACCAAATCAATTGGGTGCAGGATATCAAATCGCCATCTTGGCATCTCGATGATGTGTATTTTTTCCCCTACAGACGCGTCACTCCACCGTTCCGACTGTCTAGGTCCTTCGGTAGCTGTTCGGGTCTCGACTAATCTCCCCCCCATTCTCTCTAATGCTGAACTAATTACATTGGATTCAATTCTACCACCCAATATTCGTTCCAAAAGTTGTTGGGGGAGAATATGTGTCCGTGATTTTCCATTTGGTGAGACTTGTTCTACTCCTTTGGCTGTGTTTAATTTCATACTCTCCACTTGCCCTCCCCTCTCAGCAAGTGAAAGACAAATCAACAGGAGAGAAGATTCACACGCTCTTTCATCCCAGCCGGTAACATCAATCATGAAATCAGTAGTATTCTCTGTGACTGTAGTATGGCTGCCGTTAATAATTGGCGGGAATGAGAGAACACGGCCAACTGCATCTTCTATAACTGGAACGAGATTCATTCCATCTAGAAGATGGGCGTATTCTTTCCCCTTTGGATGGGAATCAAGAATTTCTTGTATGCTCATATCTGAATCCATTGCTAGAGGTCTGAATCGATGTGTTCTATCTACTGCCTTAACCCTGAATGGAGGTGCGAGTGAGGACAGGTCATGTACTCCAATAGATGCAAGTCGCCTTTTTCTTCCTAAAGTAAGGTGTAGTTTCTCTTGATGATCCATCAAGGATTGTATGAATTCATTTCTCTCTTCTTCTGTAGACCCTGTGTTTACATTTCGAACAATTGCGCCTAAAATTACTGGCCTTATTGTCGAAAGCGATGAATCGATATCCATTTCAGTTGCCCCCGCAGATATGTGGAGATGAGGTGGCGTTGATTTTGAGTAGAGGAAAGCACGTGTTGCACGAGTCATCGTTTCAACAGAGAGCAAATCGGAGCGATCAGGGAAGACTTCAATCTCAATCCCTTCTTTATCGGCTTCTTCAACCACACATCCAATATCCGAAAGTTGCGCTTCCCATAAGTTTGGGTCGTAAACAATCCCATGATTAGAGAGTAGACTACGAATTATATCGTGTCCATACTTCACCGTCGGCATCTTGATCCCTACCATTGCGGGGAGGCTTCTCTGTTTGACCTCTTCGTCTAGCGGCGAGACCACATGGGTAAAGGTTGCCTTACTCCATCAAGTCGCAATCCACTAAGAACTGCTGATTCATGAGTTGTTGCCCTTAGATGGAGTCTTTGTAGTAAATCGATTGAAGAAACCCCCATCGATTGCATCCATCCTCGGGCACGATCTTCCATAGTGGACAATTTGACGTCGAGTTCTGTTGCAATCTTCTTTACTCCAGAAGGTGGGCTTTCGTCTCCGATGAATGCTTCTGAAACGATGCCATTCAAGCCTGCTGCAATGGACATAAGAGCCTCAGATGGGCTTGGTGTCCAATCAGTTTTGAGCAATACACTCATGTTCGCTTTTTGTTTTGAGCGTGCCATTCCAACGGTTGGGAGTGCACAAATTGCTGGCGAGGCCCCTATCGTGCGAACATCAACAATTGCCCCCGCTAATCCCAATTCTCCAGTTATTCTCAGCAATCTATCGATTTGATCTACATCATCCATCAAGAGTACAGGAGATTCGGCACGAAGGAATCCAATCGCAATTGCCGCCATGGCATGAATTCCTGATTCATTTAGTGACGGGAAAGAAGGGACGTCAATTACCGCTCCGCCTGCCTCGGCTAATTCTTTTCTTAGAGTGAGATAGTTCCCATCATGTATTCGGAGAAAATCATTTGCTCGAGGTGATGAATCAACAATACAGGGTTGACCTTCTAATGAGGTACCTGCTTTTGATGGGCCTTTTAGTAAGGACGGAATCCAGATATTCCTAAGATTAATTCCAGATGCTGAACCTGGCATTTTGATTTCACTAGTTAATTCAACTACAGACGAAGGAGGAAGTGATGCACCATGTGGGCAA
>DASCRU010000161.1:0-5081 GCA_034400015.1 Candidatus Thalassarchaeaceae archaeon
TTAGATTCATCCGAGCATCAGATAAATCTCGAGAAATCGATGCAGTGATTGCATTTTGTAATGTGTCCACACTAGAACAAACTAACGCAACTCCAAGAACAATAAATCCTGCCACAAAAAATAGATTCATATCTTGTAATAGAACGAAAAAGGCAGCAGATGGATCCGCAGCAGTTCCTTTGGCTGCAACAACTGTCCCTAGAACACCTAAAATGAATACCACAGGGAAAACTAAACCCGCTGCTAGAAGAGACCCTTTGAACAAAGCCTCGTCATTTTCCGAAGCCCATGCTCGTTGCCAATTACCCTGAGAAAACATCTCAGCTGCAGTGATTGCAATAACCAATGCAAGTCCTGAAGAAAACGACTCCATGTAAGACATACTCCCAATACTCCAATTCATTTCTCCTTCTGGATTGTATGCCTTTGCATCAGAAATAATAGAACCAATATCACCTACAAACAGAATCAGAAAAAGAACTGAAATCAACCACAAAACAACCCATGCTTGGAATCGATCAGTCTGTAATGAGGCAGGTAACCCCCCGTATGCAGTATAAGCAGTAGTCACTGCACCTACTGATAACATAGGGATGAGGGGATTCATGCCACTAAGAACGAACATTGCTTTTCCAATGGCTGTAAATTCCGCGAAAAGGAATGTGAACATGTATATGACTGAAATTATCCCTACATAGATTTGCATTGGACGACCAATCATCATTCGAACATAATCTGCCAGAGTTACACCTTCAGGTAATCGTTTACGAATCATTGGCCCTACATATGCTAGAAGAAGAAATGGAGTCGATGCAGAAACTGCATAGCCTACAACATCCCAGAAACCACCCCAATAACCTACCTCAGAAGGGCCAAAAAGAATCCAAATTCCCATTCCAGATGCAAAAAGACTCAATCCAATTCTCAACGAACTCTGACTGCCTCGGGCTGAGAGAAATTCATCTTGCTCAAGTTCCTTCTCAGTTACTGCTTGATATCCAACATATCCAAAAAAACCAAGAGTTGCAATCATCAATCCGTATGCTAAATTTATGTTCATTTTTCTCCCTCCGCCGGCATTAACCGAATCAGGTCAATGGGTCGCCACCACATGGTGGCCTCTCAGCACTCGCTCCCCATTCAACCACGAGAAAATACAATAATTGAATATTTTGAATCAGGGATTATATGTACAAGTAAGACTTCGATTCAACATGCCTGTAGAAATCACTAGTGAATTGGCTTACGCTGCAGGTGAAGCAATATCTGAAAATATTGGTGAGAAATTAGAAAAAATTCCATTCTGGAAAAAAATTAGGACGTACCTACTATTAGCCCCAGTACTAGTTTGTACAATCTACTTCTTCACCCTTTGAACTTGTAGTTGAATCCCATCGCTTCGTTCAAAGGCCTTGTTCTCCCAAGGAAAATCATGGACAGGATGCGAAGTGTGGAAGATTGGATGGAACACCCAATTCAAAATGGATTGGGAGATGAGCACGGCCCTGATGGATTATGGTCTACAATGATGGCTCGTGTAGCGAAATTTCATCATAAGCACGACTTTGCGAACCCAGAAAATAATGGACACGACATGGGATATAGAATCTCATTAACCGTAGAAGAGTTAGGTGAATTAAGTGCTGCGATAACAAAGGGAAAACCAAAGGAAGAAGTTGCTGAAGAACTTTCAGATCTATTTATTTTGACTCTTGGGAACGCCCTAGCCATGGAAATTGATCTTGAGAAACATGTCCACATGAAGCTAAATAAAATCATGAAAAGGCCATCGAGAAGAGGCGGGATGGGCCTCAGAGTAACGGAATATACCGGGGATGAATAAACCCCTCCTGGGGCCGTGGCCGGGACTTGAACCCGGGCTGACAGGACCACAACCTATCGTGCTAACCGCTACACCACCACAGCCATGGAGCAAATTTACGACCCGAAGGCGACTTATCAAGCGTTCCTATCCCAAAACACTCAACATACCATTGGATTGAAGGAGAATCGACCATCTGTGGAATCATGGAGGGGCGCAGGGGAGCATGCCTGATTGGCATTTTAATTCTATTAATTTCATGTACCCAACCAATCCAAGCGGTTACTATTGTTAAGGCAGATCCTGTTGATTTGATGCCAAGTAACACTCTGTATAATGCCTCCTTGTGGAGTCTCGGATCGAGTCTTAATGATTCTGGGCCGGCGCAATATACTTCAATCGCAGTAGATGAAAACGGTCTGAAAATTACACATTCAAGGCCAGAAAATACTGCAACTTCTACTGCATGGTCATCGGCATCTTCCACCGGTTCTAATGCAGCTACGGGAATCCCAGACGGAGGGGTTGCTGTCTCCAAAGGCCCCGATATCAAAGTCTCAGGATTTGATCATGGAACAACTACTACGAATGCACTGCTAAATGTTAGTTTGAATCTTATCCTAACAATCCCGGATGTTTTGTCTGATGATGAAGTTCGAGTTATAGTTGATCGTGGAGATGGACCACTTCTTCTCCATACGATTAGACATACATTCGGCCCTACAGAATATACTCAATCTTCTCCACTAACATTGCCCCTTTACGATGAAAATGACCCCTGGACGTGGGCCGATATTTCACAAACTGAAGTATTGGTAGACTATGTTTCTGTGAATAATTTGGATGATTCCGAATTACAACTTGATGCTGTAGCAGTTCTAGCCCTACATAGGTCTCCATGGTATGCTTTCGAGACTACAACGGCTCTACATACCACTGATGCACTAGATATGCCAATTTTGGACTTTGATTATCTATCTGGTGTTACTAACGGGTTAAGTGTTGCATCATGTGGTTTAGAACCTACAACGAGTAATCCTGGAACATGGGAATTGAATGGGATTGAAAGACCATTCAATCAACAATGGGGGCGACTTCACCTTACTGGAACTGGCAATTACTCAATTCAAATTAGAGTATCTGGGTCATGGGCATTTGTAGCAGAGGGAGATCTCATTGGAATCGATCAAGATTCAATCGACGTCAAAGTGAACATAGTTGATGGATGCGTTTCTAATCTTAGAATCGACATTAACGACCCTAGTCTACAGGTCTCGTATCAAATTGTAGGAGGTGATAGTGGACTTGTATCGGCCATATCTACGGTTAGATTCGCTGTAGGGGGCAGTTTGGTAGAAGAAATCCCTATCACATCGGCAAATGGAACATTTACTGCCCCAGTAGGTCATTTGTTAGGAGTAGATGGCGAAACATTGGAAATTGGGATTGGGAGTCGTTTTCAATGGTCTTCTGATGGAAATCCTGAAAATATTTCGATAGTAATCGAATCTATGTCAATTAATGGAGGATACATAGTTGAATTCGATCAGGACCCTCAATGCCAGAACGTAGATGACCAAAACTTCAACGAAGATGACCCTGGTAGGTATATCCCATTCAGATATTACTGCAATGATGATATCACACCATTATCTGAACTATCTATTTCAGTTACTTCAAGCAACTCTAGCATTATTTCTCCTAGCGTTGTGGGTGACGAAATACTACTAATGCCACAACTTGAGAAGAGTGGGACTGTTACAGTCGACATAACTGTAACCGATCAGAGAGGAAATAGTTGGATAGATCAAATCAATGTTTACGTGAATGAGATTAATGATTCACCTGAACTTTCTGGACTACCCACTTCGGTTTACATTGAAGTAGGTACACCATATCAGATTACATTAAACATTAATGATGTAGATTCATCAACTCTTACGATTACAACAGATCGTGCATGGGCAACATTAGTGAATTGTTGTGAAGGAGATCAGTGGATACTTACCCTTGCACCATCTGACTCAGGACAAACATTCGTGACCATAATGATTGAAGATGAAGAAACAAGAATCAATCAAACTATCGAAGTTATTTCTACTTCAAGTCCGGACCTTTCTATTGAAAGTATAGATGCAATATTAGGTGATCAAACATTAACAGAACCCATTTCTATCGAAAATGGTGAATTAGTTTCATTCCGAATTCTTGTTAGGAATTCAGGAGATATTGAAGCAACATCTGTAGGTGTTGAATGTAATGTAGGAGATGTATCTCTTCCAGGAGATATCATCCCGTCGATATCGCCTGGAGGGCTAGGGACTGTTTTCTGTTATTGGTCTGCTTCGGGGGATGGAATAATGACCATGACAGCAAATGCAGATGCAAATAATCTGATTGATGAATTGGATGAAACGAATAATCAGGATTCACTAACAATCAGTGTATCCAATACTGAAACTGAAATACAACCAACTATCGATACAGAAGGAAAGAAGGGAGTAGCGCCCCTCCTAATACTCTCAATTGTGATTGTGGCACTAGCTGCTGCTGTATCTCTACTTGGTCCAAAAAGAATTGAAAGACCACATGATTCACCAAATGAACGTCCAAAGAGAAGATGAACAATTCATATTCATATCGATATGCTGTGGGCGGATAATGCAAAAAATGGCATGAAACTTGATATTAGGTTCATCGAACGAAAGGATGCTTCGAAGTCCTTGGACGGGGAGGCGGGTGTGTGAAGGAAATGCAAAAACTACTCTTTAGAGTGGAAACGGAGGAATGGGTTTACGAAGCCTTTGAACTCAGTTAACAGTCTCATCTCCGCGCCATTGTCGTGGGTAGACATTAGTCTGAAGGATCACAAGGGAAGGCTTTGCAACCTCTCCAACGTTTATTCCAGGGATTTCAGCAGTCCCTCTAGTAGCGTTGGCTAAAGCAACTACTTCTCCCTTCATACTCCACAATACAATTTCATCATCTGATTCAAAATCCCCTTCTATGGCTTGAATTCCAGGTCTCGTCAATGGAGCACCATGTGTAACTGCAGCAACTGCTCCATCCTTGATTACCAAGCCAGAACGTCCATTCATGAGCACATCAATAGGAGACACTAGGCGAAGCATTGCTGAAGCGTCCCCCATTTTTTTCCAAAGGTGAACAGCATCAACTAAATCCTCCATTGGAACACAATGATCCTCTGTGAACCGGCCAGAACGTGTTCTACGTAGTTCAACCAGTTTGATTGGAGCAT
>DASCRU010000162.1:0-1864 GCA_034400015.1 Candidatus Thalassarchaeaceae archaeon
CTAGAACATGATGCGTTGCCTTCCATCCAGGGCCCAGTACTTGACGAGCGACTAATTTCCAAGCAGCAGTTTTTCCACAACCTGCCGGCCCTGAAATTAACAGATGGGGAGGGTCCCCTTCCATACTGGAAGAAAATAATGCAATTCTGATTTGCTCTGGAAGGAGAAGGTCCTCGAATCGGCGAGGAGCATGGGCAGTCAACCAAAGCGTCACATGTTGTGAATCAAGACATGGTCTTTGAATTCGTCGCAGACACTGAAATATTGATTTCTCGTTTCTAACGCGTCGAGACAGCTATGGAATCAACAGAGTTGCTTAGGAAAATCATTCTGCGATTATAGATTTGTAACCACCACGGCGTGGTTTAGAGAAAATTCGATAGCCGCAACTCTTGCATTGGAGTGTGCTAGTCTCACCCATTGTATCAATCGCAATCATATGTCCACATCGAAGACAGCGGTAATCGACTTCAACCATGATTTTGCGACAAAGGGGGTGTTCTTCAACCCGACGGTTCAGAATTAACGATTAGATTCACAAATTTTTACAAAATTCTCAAACATTTTCCCACCGAATTCTGTATGATCTACCTCAGGATGAAATTGAAGTCCGAAGCGATTTTTCGATTCGTTTTCCATTGCTTGGATTGCACATGATTCGCTACTGGCTGTAGTTCGAAAGCCTTCGGGAACGGCTGTAACTTCATCATTATGTGATTCCCAAACTTGTTGAGTTTCTGGAGTGTCTTGAAAAATTAATCCGCCCCCATCAATCAGTTTGATTTGTGCGAATCCATATTCTGGGTCTGGAGCTGGGGCCGAACTCCCCCCATAGAAACCTGCCATGAATTGGTGCCCTGCACAAATCCCCAATATTGGGATATTCAAAGTAAGATATTCTGCACAATTTCCCAACTCTCCCGTCAAGCCCACTCTCTCTGCGCCCCCAGATAGTATCATTCCATCCATTTTTCTTAATTCATTGAGGGGTGTATCATTAGGCAAAATCTTGGTATCGACACCTAGGTAGCGCAACATTCTCCACTCTCTATGCGTCCATTGTCCACCGTTGTCGATAACATCGACAACTAGACGGGGGTTGGTTTCGCCCATGTATATGCGCTTAATCGCCACTCCATGAATCTACGTTCTGAAATTTCATAATTTAGAATGAAGAATTGTAGTTTGCATTTCTTGTTCAAGAATTGAAAGGTTGGTTGCAATTGAATCAAAGTCAGAACCAACGCCAAGAATGAAATTATTTCGAATAATGATTGCGGGCCCACCAATTTGATTGAGAGTTTCGGTAATTTCTGAAATCATTTCATCCTCTGAACGAGCGTCTAAAACAGCAATACGTCCAACATTTTTCGAATCTAAAACAAATGAGTCTTCGTGGCTTGATGCTGCAAGTGTCCACGGGGAATGAGCTAATATTACAGCGGCCTTACCTGGGTTATTGAGGGAATGTTGTGCCAATAATACGAATATCAAACGATGGTTTTCGGGTGCTTCAAATGAAGGGTTTGTCCCTAATTTACAAGAAATAATATCATCAATTCCAATGTTCGATAGAATTGTTCCTTTCTTACTCATATACGCAATCCCGGGTGAATTCGGATCTAATTGAGCCAACACACCACAATGGGACCGGATTAAACCATCCATGTGAATTTGGGTGCCAATTTGTGAAAATAATTGAAGTGTTTGTGAGTCGATCTGAGTAAGTGTTGCATGCGTAGGAGTTGGGTCAGTAGATGTTGGAATGGAGGATGGTTGTGTGGTTACTTGTTGAATCATCTCAGATAAATCTGGACCATCGTCTGAATTGGTTGGAGGGGATGAAATTGGTGGTTGTGGCGTT
>DASCRU010000163.1:0-2600 GCA_034400015.1 Candidatus Thalassarchaeaceae archaeon
GAAGATAAATGCTAGAATTGGGTCAAACCATATCAAATTAGTAGACATGATTGGACGGGCTTCCATGTGCATAGAAGTGGATAAAATTACAGGGAAATGTACATGCGAAAATGATGTACCCGAAGACATGAGAAATTTAGGAAGAAACGAAATTAGACACTTCATCTTAGAACAACCAAGACATGTTGACGAATCAATTGAGATCGGTAGAAAAAGAAAAATCTGTTCATGGGCAGCAGCACGTTCAGCAGTTAAAGACGCAGATGTGATTGTTTGCGACTATAACCATGTATTTGTTGAGAGTATTAGGAAGGCTTCTCTCCCCTCAATGGGCTTAGAATTAGAAGATACAATATTAGTTGTTGACGAAGCACATAATCTACCAAATCGAATTAGAATGGGCCTAGAGAGGCGTATTACGAATCAAGTACTTCGAGATGCGTTCAATGAAATGGAAGAACATAGAGGAAGACTAGACGAAGAAATGGCGAATCTGATGAACTCAAATCACGATGGTGAGATATTTGTTGATGATTTAGATAATGCAAGAAATGCCGAAGCGGCGCTATCTCGAATTCGAGAAAACATAGGAGAGTATATCCGGAATCTCAAGAGATTGTTGGGGGCACAAGAGGAAATGATGAGCAACCCTGATGAATTATTGGAATTAATTGAAAATTCGTTAGTTGAAACAATCGATGAGCCGATGTCACTGAACAATTTCATTCGAACACTAAATGAAGTGAAGGTAGAGATTGATGAGAGTCTGGATGACGACCAGGAACTCGCATGCCATCGATTAGCAGAAATTTTGGATATCCTAGATCAAAGAAGAGGAGACAAGGCATTAGCTACAGTTTTCGATTTACTCGGCCTGAAAGAAGAAGGAAGAATTACTACCCACTTGCTAGATCCAGGAGTTGTTTCAAGGCCTATTTTCAAACAATGTTGTGGAGGAATCCTGATGTCTGGAACTCTATTCCCGCCCGCTATGTATGGAGACATTCTTAGCGTACCCGACAACAAAAAAACAATCTTTGAAGAATACTCAAGTCCATTCGAAAATGATCGGAGGCCAGTACTTCTTGCAAAGGATGTCACTACCAAGTACTCAAACAGAAGTGAAGAAAACACTAGACGGATTAGAGAGCATATACATGGAGTTCTTCGGCAAACACCCGGGCATGTAGCGATATTCCTCCCATCTTACGATCTCTTAGACGAAATCATCAATGAAGGATCTTGGCCGGGAAGGAGAATAATTGTTGAAGAACGTAATTGGTCAAAGTTTCAGGTTCATGATTCTCTTGCCCAACTAAAAAAGTCCCGAGATGCGGGTCAAAGATGCCTTTTAGCAGGAGTTTACAATGCAAGATTATCAGAAGGCATTGATTATGATGGAAATATCCTTGATGCAGTAATATGCATTGGAATACCCATGTCAAGACCTACAGCATCAAATCAGGCTCTCAAAGAATATGTTGCAGAAAGATTTGGTGAGAGAAATGCCTGGAAATATTCTGCTGCCCAACCTGCAATAAATTCCATTCTTCAGGCAATGGGGAGACCCATTAGAAAGGCAGAGGATAGAGCCATAGTTTTGATTCTAGACAGACGAGTTGGAGATAGGGGATACAGAAGTTGTTTACCTCAAAATTTGAAAATGTTCGAAACAGAAGACGCCGGCTCTACTGAACGATTGATTAAACGATTCTTCTCACGCCATCCAGAACCAGCTAGGAAAATTGAATGACTACGAGGGTTGATGACTATGCGGCGATTGGACGAGTCAATGACGGACATTCAATGGGACCTAATCGATATTGAAGGCGATGGTGAAAACGAGGTAATTCAGCATAGTCTAGATACTACTGCTGCTGAACTACATTCGCATTTCATCGCAAAAGTTGCATCAGATTCACCTGCTATTGGACAGCATGAACAATTTCTTCAAGCCGCAGGAGAACAGGTAGAACGGACTAGAGAAGCAGATTCCCAAATTTTAGCACAACACCTCCTAGGAGCCTCATTAGATGCATCGGCAATGATCGATGGAGTGGCCATAATGACTCTTGGAATTCCATCCAATAGTATAGAGGTGAGAGTAGGCACCCATTCAGGGACGACATACCTTAGAATTGACCGTGAGGGGCTGGAACCGGTTGTATCACCTCTACCTTATGGAAGAAAAATTCTTGAGGCAACACATTCCAAGGGCAGATTGGAAATTCGTTTCTCTGAATAATCATCTGGCTGGAATCTCGGCCATGTTCTGAATCTCTGAAACCACATTGGACAATGCCTGCTGAGCCGAAGCCTTGTGTGTTTCTCCCATCTCATGTGAGGAATAACGTGCCTCTTCGAAAACACTGTCTAATGCCTCAAGAGCAGATTCACTGATTGGCAATGCTTGCCTAATAGCGACCTCAAATTCTCGAACCGTCTCAAAATCACGTCGCAAGAAACCATTCTGCATCAAAACTAGACATAGATCCTCGTAACAATTGAAAATTGCTTCTCGGATTTCATCTCCAGCAGCCAAAAGTTCGGCAGTGTAGGCAAATATATCCTGAATCTCCTCTATGGCAGTACGCTTCCGA
>DASCRU010000164.1:0-4123 GCA_034400015.1 Candidatus Thalassarchaeaceae archaeon
CCCCATCCCTCCATGTCGTGGTTTTGACTGGTGAAAATGGAGCCCCAGTTGAAATTTTGGTCAGTTAATTGTAATTTACAGAATGCAGAATTTGAGCAAGTCCCCCCCATTTCGATATTAGAAAATCCATATTTCCCTTGTTGACTATCTAGAACTGCAGCAGCGGTGAAATTAGCAAAAATTTCATTCATTGTTGTCCCGATGTTTGCGGGCGCACCAGGAATAGGGTTTCTTGCAAGATTTTCGATGGATGCTCCTCCTGTTGCAGTATCTGAAACGAGACTTTGAATTGCTTGCCCTCCTCCAAACTTGTCGGCCAGATATAGCATGAATAGGAACCCTGCTCCATAATCACAATCACTTCGTTGGTTCCACCATCTAACACTACAAGATGCATTTGAAGCCCATCCATTGCTATGTCCAATCAGAGTTCCTTCTGCTCCCAGAACTAAGAATGCTGCCATGTCCGCATTTCCTTCATCTATCCACGCATATTCCAAAGGATCTCTGGCATTATGGAGTAAATGTTGGAATTCATGAGCGAAAATTACGTTTCTCCAACCCAAATCATCACTATCTACGAAAATAGCTTCTCTTGAATTAGCAATTCCTGGTGAGAAATATCCCCCTATGTTGGACGGTCCATCTATACTTAGAATTACAATTTCAACCTGGCAATTATTGTCGATGTCGGGCGGATTTCCAAAGTACGAAGTTACTGTAGGATAGATTGAGTTATCCCATGTTGAAGCAATATCGTTAATCGTCGTAGAGGGGATACTTACTCCATTCTCTACAATAATTGCAGCAGAAGAGGTAACTCGTTCTACCTCCGCAGCAATATTTCCTCCTGCTGTTGGCATAGTAACAGAATCACCTTGATTCCAAGCGTTTTCACAAGCTCTAGTTTGAGAACGGCTTTGTTGTTGTACTAAGTATTCTGAACTAAAGGGCGAAACTAAGTTCGGCATTCCTGCATCAATCCATTGATTCTTGAGGTGACGTGTTGCGGAAAATACTGGGTCACCTGATGGTGTGGAGAGATATGACTTCCCCACCGTTTCACCATTGAAGCTATTCAGATTTCCAGTGAAGATGGCTTCTTCTTCGGAGGGGTCTTCTGCTTGCGCTGCCATGGGGAGAAACGAGGCAAATAAGAGCACAATAACTAGACTTGAACTAAGTGTCGCTTTTCGGCGTCTTGTAATCGATGTGCTGGTCTCCGACATAGCCATCATTCTCCATCGTCATGATGTCGTATTTAAGTCTCGGTGGAGCGTGGTTCGTACATGGGCGCTCGGGACTCGATACGTACTGCACTCCTCCTCCTATCCATTATTGCCTTCAGTCAGTCCTTGAACCCCCCGATGATTAGTTCATTAGATGAAGCGGAATTTGGTGCTCCAGGTAGTGCGATTATTGCACAAGAATTAGATTGGACATTAGTCGAAAGTGTTCCCAAGGATTCTCTGTCCTTCACGCAGGGTTTGGAAATACATGATGGCCTTCTCTATGAATCTGGGGGCCTCTATGGTCAATCCTCCCTTCGAATCTTCCCATTAGGCTCCGGCACTCCTTTAGAATCAGTGAACTTATCCTCTGATTTGTTTGGAGAGGGGTTGACGATTTATGGAGATGAAATCATTGTTCTTACGTGGAAGTCTGGTAGAGTCCTAAGGTATTCATTAGGTTTAGAACTAGTCAATGAATCTGTGATTTCTGGTGAAGGTTGGGGAATTTGTTCGATGAATAATCAATTAGCAACATCTGATGGCTCCTCTCGCATAACTTTTAGGAATCCAGCGGATTTAGTTCAGGTTTCAAATATTGATGTTACTCTTGATGGGGAACCATTAGATCAAATCAACGAATTAGAATGTCTTGGAGACAAAATTTATGCCAATCGTTGGTACGATAATCGAATCTTCGAAATCGATATGCAAACAGGTGTTGTAACTTCAGTAATCGATTTTTCATCCTTAATTGATGACCATGGTTCTGAAATGAATGGACATGTGCTGAATGGCATAGCATTTGATTCGTTATCGGGTGATTTTTGGATTACAGGAAAAAATTGGACTGATTTCCATAGAATATCAATTATTGATGATAATCAAAATGTATCTTCTTTCAATGGTCGTTTTCTGATTGTTTTCTTAGTTTCATCTTCATTGTTTCTCCCACTCTTTGGTTCGGTATTCTTCAACATCAGGGAACCGAAGGGGATTCAAGCCGCGCCTCATGTCGGTAGGCATGGGGGAGCACCACATGGATGAAGATGATGAGATCATTGAGGTCCGTGTAGTTGACGAATTTGACGATCTTGAAGCTGAGTTGGATGACGATTCTGATGAGATTCGTATTGATTCGTCAGATATTCGAGAAGAGGCTAGTGAAGTTGCGATTCGTGCAATTCATGATGGTTTAGAATTCAGTGGTGGACTCCCAACAGTCAGAAGAATTGCAATTGTTTTGATTATTGCAGGAAGTTTACTCGGCCTATGGTTTGGTGTTTTATCGATAGCTGCTAATCCGTCAGATATTTTAGGTGACGATTCTCAATCTTTGCAACCGGATCAAACGATTTCTGGTTTGATTGTAACTGAAATCATGAATAATGAAACCGGCGGAGAAACTCCAGAAGGTGTCGAAGTAAGATTATTGGATGAATCCGGAGGCTTAATCGATAGAGCATTTACGGATCAAGATGGCCGTTTCCAATTTCCTGATCAACCGATTGAAGTTCGAATCATAGAAGTTCAGTCTGATGGAAATATTACCGAACGGAGAATATTGGTTCCAGGAGAAGTTTCTCAGTTAACAATCACCATCAGATCTGGTTCCGGAATCAATGAAGTTGACCTTCGTTTAGTTAGTAATTTGGAGGATAGTGTCGCTCTTGGAACTGTAATTGCTTTCTTCACTGTGTTTTCGGCTTCGTTGGGTTTTGGTGGAGCAATGGAGACACAGAGAGGAAACTCCTACAGAAGAGCACAATGGCTTGCTGGACTTGCATTATTCAGTAGAGGTGGCGTATTTATTGGCCCCGGATTAATCCTTGGAGGGATGGCTCTAAATCGTCTTGCTAAGCAGCAATTCTCGGACCAATCGGAACTCGAGGAGTGAGTTATGTATCTCATTACTCTCGAAGGAGGAGATGGCTCTGGAAAAGGTACTGCAACTAAGATGGTAGAAGAGATTCTACGTAAGGAAGCATCCTTTACTTCTGTAGATGTAACAGCAGAGCCCAGAAGAAACCACCCACTAGGGAGATTGGCTGTTGAATCAGTTCGCACTGGAGATGCAGGGCCATTCCAAGAAGCAGGATTTTTTGCAGCCGATAGGTTGGACCATTCCCACATGTGGATTCGTCCAAGGTTGGCTATGGGGTCAGTTGTGATTTCAGAGAGAAATGTGCATTCTTCTTTGGTTTATCAGGGGATTGTTGGCGATCTTGGTTTGGAACAAGTCGCTAGACTAAATTCTGGAGCAATGGTTCCCGATCTTACAATTTGGTTGGATTGTGATCCTGAGGTTGCACTCAAGAGAATTAATCAAGGAACTCTACGGATGGAGACAATGGATAAAACAGAATATTTTGAAACCGATGTGTTTCAAAATAGGATTCGAACGGGGTTCCATCAACTCCTAGGAGGTGAAATCACCATGCCTGAGCCATTCAATCAGGGAACTGTTGTTGGCCCTATCATGAATCATGGAACTGAGGGTGAATTGAAGATCTCAATTCGAAATGTTTTGCGCCAATTCCTCAGTACTCGTCCAAGGCCGCTCAATGTGAGTATACAAGAGGTAGAGATGAATCTGATTGGGAGGGCCATGAATGTAAATGATGGTCAACAAACGCTAGATGTGGGGGCATCACCCAAGAGAGATCACGAGGATTGGCTTCAAGGAGAAGTTCCTTGGAGAATTCTTTCTAATGCTTCAAAGATTTATTCTGAAGCTTGGAGTTCAACTGATTCGAAACTTGCTTCAACGGTGCCGAAGGGCGCGTTGTCTGAGTCTGTATTTTCTATTGTAGGTACTCTTAGCATGGTTTCGTCAGTAGATGTGAGAAAACTTCGTTCGACTTTGGGTCCAGTACGTACCGTCAGCCACCGAC
>DASCRU010000165.1:0-4236 GCA_034400015.1 Candidatus Thalassarchaeaceae archaeon
CAATTGGTTCTTCAAAATAGGTTACCAGAGGCATCTCAACCCACAGTTTGGGACGGTTGGATTGACCTCGCAGTGGTATGTTGGACGACGATTCCTATCGCAGTTTTCCTGCGGCGTTTCCGAAATTTGAAACCTTGACCGATATGATGATTTTACCATACATCTGATGAAATGGTATTTTACCTTCCACGTGCGTCGTCCAAATGGAATTCCCATGTTGAAGACCAGATACCTGCTGACGATTTTACTTATTTTCACCCTTTTGGGTGCTAACCCCAGTGCTGCACTGACGGCTGAAGATAACTCCCAGAACACACAAGGAAGGCAAGGAGCAGCCGAGCTTGTTGGTGATGCCTGTGAAGGAATAACCTTCGAAGACATGTTCGAATATTCCTATGCAAAATTCGATGTAGATATCGATGCAAGTTATTCTACTGCCTTTGTTCGAGCAGTGGCATACGTCAACGGAAGCCTCTCAGATAATGTAAGAACCGATTTGGATAATCTAATCGCTGAAACTGGAGCACCTGGAGGAGATAATGGATGGCTATCTTCACAAGAACGAGATGCAATAGAAGAAGTTGCCAAGGATTGTATCGTAGTTACTAATCCACGATTTGGATTCAGAACTGGATTGCCACACAGAGGTGGCGATGGAGTGGATTGGAAGAATGCAAGTTGGGTAAAGGATGACAACAATCCAATGCAGTTGGAATACTGGAACCTATTCCCACCTAACCATCCAGAGAATCGTACCTGTCCACCTGGATCGGCAATGAATCCAACAGCAGAATGTTATGAAATCCCAGTTGCCCCAGCTGACCCTACTGGAGCGAGGGATTGCGATACTAGTGGAGTTACAGGGCCTGATGAATGTAGGATAATCATTTGGCTAAACGGAACTATGACTTGGTCTGCTGATTTGACAAGCGCAAATTCATTCACCATTGCAATGAATACTACAAACATGACCAATGCAGAGCTTGAAATGAACTTCCCTGCAAAAAATTCAGCGAATGGTGAACCGTTGAGACTAGCCATGTTTGAGGAATGTGATGGTCGAATTGTTCAGGCTGAAGTTTCAAATCAAGGAGATACTCCTCCCGTTGGAGGTTGCCAAAGTGATAACACAATCACAGAACAAGCAACATCTAACCCAGATGGAAGTCTTTCCGTATTGGTTCATACTACATACTCACTAGCTAATTGGCCAGTCGGACAGGATATGTTTGGTGACTTCACAAATCAGCCTCCTCCTCCAAATGACCCCCCACAATGGACTGCCGAAGCCCCTGCTGATTCAAGTCAAATTTCTGTCCCTGGTGGAGTAGACACTGAATTCATGTCCTTGATTCATCAAGGGTTATGGCTAACTGATGAAGCAGGATTTTCAGCAATCGATTTACAATGCTCATCCTCTACATGGCCAATTGTAGAAGATGAAAATGGTTCATGGTGGGTTACAACTGAAATTAATGGGCAGGGGACTGTAACTTGTACTCCATATGATGAAGATGATAATGGCACTGCCCGAGCAGGTGAAACTAGAACTTTCCACCTTCTTGCCCCATTTACCATGGCAACAAATACTCAAATCACTTCTTCACACATCTTTACCTTGGAACCTAGTACATCTTCACCGAATTTGGACGTCACGATTACGTTATTCCAAGAAGGGGCTGTAGCTTCTGGAACTGGAATTCTAACTGGAGGCCCTACAGATATCTCCGTAGATACAGGATCCTTAAGCCCTGGAGAGGCCCACGTTAGAGTTCACGCTACAGCCACTGGGATGACTGACTTTGTTCACACCTATGATTTGGTTTTGACGAAAGACTCTCTCCCCCCAGTGATTACCGTTTCATCCGCAGAATGGGATGGAAGCCTATGGCAAGTTAGTGGGACATTCAGTGACCCTGATGGGGAAGAGGTTACATTTTCAATCGATATTGATGGAGAGAATGGTGGACAAATTACTACCAGTGGAAACATGTGGTCTAGTGAATCAATTAATTTCGAAGTTCAGGGTGAGGGAATATTCACAGTTACAGTAAATGCTTGTGATTCATCGAATGAATGCACGACAATTACTGAAACTGTAGACACTGCCTTATTGTTTAATGATCAAACTATCACTCCGCCTGCGCCAGATATTGTTGCCGAGGAACCTGGTGGTCTACCTGCACCAGGAATCGCATTTACTATGCTCTCTATCATCGGAGCGCTCATGTATGCTAAGCGTCGCGAGTGAACCATGACCTTCGAGGCCACGGTAGTCAAAGTGACTCACGAAGGGTCTGTTTTAGCGACATTTGAAGGCACAGTACCTCGATTAGGACAACGAGTCAAAGATGGTAAGGGAGAAACAATTGGAAGAATAGATAGTGTGATTGGTCCAATTGGGGATCCCCTCACTAATATTGTCATTCTAGACCCTCATATCGATGCAAGTACGCTCGTTGGAAGTACTCTTATTTTTGCCCCTAGACAGCGAAAAGAAACAAGAAACCATGATCGCAGAGGTGGAGACCGAAGAGGTGGAGACCGAAGAGGTGGAGACCGAAGAGGTGGAGACCGAAGAGGTGGAGACCGAAGAGGTGGAGACCGAAGAGGTGGAAGAGATTCAAATCGTTTCAAAGAAGACTGGACTTGCAAATCGTGCAATAACAGCAATTTCGCGTTCCGAACCGAATGTAATCGATGCGGTAAAGAAAAGGGAGATGGCGGAGATGGTGGTCATCGAAGAAGCAGAGATGGAGACCGAAGAGGTGGATTCCAACGACGTGATGATCGAGGTGGAGACCGAAGAGGTGGAGACCGTAGAGGTGGAGACCGTAGAGATGGATTCCAACGACGTGATGATCGAGGTGGAGACCGAAGAGGTGGAGACCGAAGAGGTGGAGACCGAAGAGGTGGAGACCGTAGAGATGGATTCCAACGACGTGATAATCGAGGTGGAGACCGAAGAGGTGGAGACCGTAAAGATGGATTCCAACGACGTGATGATCGAGGTGGAGACCGAAGAGGTGGCGATAATCGAAATCGTGAACAAACACGAGGTGGAGATTGGGATTGCAAGGGATGTGGGAATGACAATTTCTCTTTCCGAACTGAATGTAACCGATGTGGAAAGCCAAAGAGTGGGGGTGGATCAGGTCATCGAAGTGAAGGACGAGAAAGTAATAGTGGAGGTGATCGAAGGCCTCAGAGAGGAAACGACAGAAGAAATGATTCACGAAGAAGCCCAAGAAACAATTCGAATCGCCCTAATAATCGTGGAGGCCAAAGAGGAAGCCGCGGTTCAGGAAACTACAGAGATAGAAATCGACGCTGATTACGCATAAGGTGATGAATCGAAAGCCCTCCACTCGGGAAAGAGGGAGTGGACAGTAGTGGCTAGTGAGCGTTCAGCAGATGATTTGTGGCTAGACGCTATGGAAGCACGCCAAATGGGAGAAACTCTGACATTTAATCTACTCAGAGAAAAGACTCTAGTTGCAAATCCAGAACATCCTGATGCATTGATGTCGGAAGTTCGAGAGCTCTTCAAAGAGACTGGCCCTCGCGGAGATAGGCCGACAAAAATGAGTCTAGCAGAAGCAGCAATAGGGTTGAGAAAATGTCGAACTGTTATAGAAATAGATCCCGAACGTGATGAGGCATGGGCGATAGGAGGAAGGTTGCTCGTTGATGAACTTGGGATGTTTGAAGAAGCATTGATTTGGTGGGATCAACGAAGAATCATAGAACCCGCAGAAGTGATTCCTCTTGTTGAACAAGTAGCTATCTTGACTGAATTCGGAGAATATGCGGAAGCCGCCGACCGCATAGACAACATTTTCGCTGAGGGGAAGGAAATGGAATCTCCCGATCCTAGAAGCATGATGAGACTTAGAACCTTAAGTGAGCAAATCAAACGTGCAGCATCTAAGGATGTTGATTTCTTTCGACCTCAAGACCCAGATGATGAAGGATGGATTAGAATCAAGGCCTTCAGTGGCCGTAAGCCCACTACTGAAACATACTGGTTGTTTTTCTTCGTCATGCCATTGATTTGGATTGAAGCTATTCTGATCAATCGAGTAATGCCAGCAGACGGATTCGCAACCATGGTCCTTGGCTTCCTAATTATTTTTGCATCATTCCTCCTTGGAAGTAGATGGGTAAAATCCCAAGTTCACAAATTGAATCGGCCCGCTCATGAATTAACGCGTGCTATCAATTCAGAATTGACAA
>DASCRU010000166.1:0-7863 GCA_034400015.1 Candidatus Thalassarchaeaceae archaeon
ATCTGTAATTGGATCTACCCAACCATATGGGTCACTTGTAGTAGGTGAACATTGAACTGGATCTTGTGTTTCCACCCATGATTCACCATAATCACATGACCTCATTACTTTCTCCATCGCAATAAAGAAAATACAACCACTAGAAGTTATGCCAATACTAGGTTCTTTTCCGGTTTCTCCAACATCACTGAAAGTAAAAGACATAGGAATCAATTCTTCATCCACTGGAAAACCATCAGCACCTGTTACGAATGTTGAAGGAAATTCAGGTTCTTCAGGAGGCAACGGAGGAGGTGTTTCTTCCTTAAGACAACCAGGCAACACTGACGTCAGTAACAAAAAACTGACCAATAATGACGTGCAGCGCATGCCCCTCCGAGGGGGCATCAGGCAATTATCTTCCGCATCGAGATATTAGGTTCATTCTTCGTCTAATTTTGGAGCTTGTGAACCAATAATCAGAATGAATGCCAAGACAAATGGAAATACTGAACCAATGATATATTGCATTTCCATCTCTACAAATCCTCCAATCCATCCATATGAATCTAATATTGCAATGGTAATATGGCCCAATGCAAAGAATCTGCCAAAAATGTGTAAATTTTCTTCAACATACATTGATACAAGCCAATGTGTGAGGCCAAAAATAATCGCTAATGCACCCAAATAACGACCTACGTGGAGGCCATAACTAGAGAGATTACTGCCAGCTGCTAATGTATTGGCGGATTAAGGATAATCATCAGTCCTAACAATATAGGGATTGTTCCAGTGATTTTCATTATTGTTGAAAGGCCGAATGCCATTTCTTCTTCATCAATTTCAGCCACATTTCCCATATTATTATGTTAATATTGTATAACAAATAATGATTTGCACAATATTATTTGAAACTTCAAGAATCGCCAAGTGAGCGATTTATCACAATACGTTGGACTTCCTGTGTACCCTCGTAAATCTGGGTGATCTTTGCATCTCTAAAGAATCTCTCAACTGGGAAATCAGTAGTATAACCATAACCTCCTAGAACTTGAACTGCTCTTTCAGCTACCCACATTGCAGTATCTCCTGCGAACAACTTAGCCATGCTTGCTTCCTTTGTATGTCGATGTCCGCCATGATGATAATGCTGTTCTTTCGCCCAAGCGGCTCGATATACCATCAGCCTAGCTGCAGCAGTCTGTGTAGCCATATCGGCTAAATAATTACCAATAGACTGGTGATATGCGATAGGTTTCCCGAACGCTTCACGTTCATGAGAATACTTCACTGCTGCATCAAGGGCACCTTGTGCAATTCCCAATGCTTGTGCTGCGATTCCAATTCTAGAATTATCTAGGGCATTCATGGCAATTGGAAATCCTTTGCCAGATTCCTTCAACACATTTCCTACAGGCACCTTGCAATTCTCTAAAATTAATGTACAAGTATCACTACTTCGAATACCTAATTTATCCTCTTTCTTTCCAACTGAAAAACCTTCAAAATCTTTCTCAACAATGAATGCAGTAGTGCCACCGTGCCTCTTTACCCCATAATCTGGATGATCAACATCTTTAGCAAAAAGAACGAAAATATCGGCACTTGCTCCATTAGTCACCCACATTTTTTCCCCATTGAGGAGGTAATAACTACCATCATCTGAAATCTTAGCCTTGCACACCATGGCTGCAGCATCAGTTCCTGCACCTGCTTCTGAGAGTGAATAAGCTCCTAATTTGTCGTGAGCTAACATCGGTAGATATTTTGATTTCTGTTCTTCAGTACCATGAATCACGATTGTTTTTGCACAAAGGCCAACATGAACACAAAAGAAAACTGCAAATGAAGGGTCTACCCTTGCCAATTCTTCGACAATAATCGCTTCAGTAATATCGTCCAATGGCACGCCGCCAAATTCTTCAGGAATGGTGCAAGATTGCAACCCATATTCGATGAACTGCGACCATTCTTCAGTAGGAGGTTGTTGCGCTTTGTCACGTGCTAAACAAGTTGGTGCGAGTACTTCTTCCGCAAAATCGCGAACCATCTCTCGAATCATGCTTTGCTCTTCTGTCTCTTGGAAGTCCATGCCTACCCCAGTAAGACTCCGTTTGTGAATCGTTCGGAGATGATGCCTCAAAAAAAAAGGTAAAATAATCGAACAATTCAAATTAGATCGCGACAGCGGCGCGATGAGGCTAGTACATGAGCGACGAAGACGAGTTCAGCATAGCAGTAGGAAGACGATACACTCAGGAACACTTGTGGTTCCAATTAATCAGTGGACCAAACGACGATCATGAAGAATACAAGATTGGCATTTCAGATTTTATCCGAGTAGAATTTGGAAAGATTCTGAAGGCAACACTCCCAAATATTACTGATTCAACTGATTTTCTCATTGAATCTGATGATGAACATTCAGAAGAGGAAGAAATAGTATCTAAAGAAGAGGAAAAGGAAGATACTGGAGCAATGGGTGAGCTTTCTACTGATGATAATCTAGTTGGGCTTCAATGTGAATTAGAGAGATTGAATATTCTTTCACCTTTCGCTTGTTCTATTATGAGCCTAAACGGGGAAGTAGAAAACAATCCACAGTATGTTAATCGAGACGCATATAGTGATGGGTGGTTCGTAATTATTCGTCCACATGATGGATTCGACTACGATGATCTTCTAAGTCCAGAAGAGTATGTGGATTATTTGGCAGAATTGTGATTAAACCCACATTTCAAACTCGCCGATCGGTTCACCATTGAAGCCTAGAGATTCGGCTTTCTCCCATACTGATGGCGAATCAATGAGATTGTATTCAACCTGTATTCTAAACAACCATTTCTTGATAGAGCCCAAAGAAGGGCCTGGAGAGATTCCCAATCGTAACAATATCTCATCGCCATCGACCAACGGGGTAGTTCCACCTTCAAGAGGAGGAAGGAGAACCAATGCAGTTCGAAGATTATCTGCAGCCTTCGAGTCGTATCCTCTTTCTGCCGAAAGTTGAGATTCCAAATCTTCTCCTAATGCCATCCGATAACGTCGGAGGCAACCCTTACTCTCTGGATTTGGTAATATACCAATTCGCTCCTTAATCTGAAGGACTGATTCTCTAATCTTGTTAGATACTCGAAGCCCATCTAATATCGCTCTGGCATCATTATTAGTTAGTTTTTGAAGCAATAATGAGAGCCTCCCCCTCATCAAACTGTTTTTATTTACGCCATCAAAGAAGCAAGCATCGACATCAGAAATTTCTGATAAACTAGGGACTACATATTCCATGGCTCCATCAGCAACCATCCTTTGGAGGACATTCAACACCTTTGAGCACGTTAGCAGATTTCTGAATTCTACCCATATCCGTTCCCTAGCTACTGGAGATAAACAATCAACACGGTGTACAAGTGCATTCGAAAGTTCTTGATCTGGAACGAATGGCCCTGAAGGATGCCCCATGAAACGATACGCCCTCATTATTCGAAGTCCATCCTCTTGTAATCTCTCATTTGGGTCCCCAACCGCCGATAATTTACCTGAAACAAGATCGTTTGCCCCCTCATGCGGGTCATAAAATAGATGATGGACTGGATCGATTGCCATTGCATTAACTGTGAAATCCCTTCGCTGCAAATCCTCTGCAAGTGATGTCCCGAAACGAACCGATTCAGGACGCCGCCCATCTAGATAGGTGCCATCTTTTCGAAGTGTCGTGATTTCAAATTGTCCTACTCCTTCTTGGGAAGGAATAGTTACGGTTCCAAAGGCTAAACCAGTAGGAATTGCTGATGGAATCATTTCTACGACCTGGGTGGGAGTAGCATTGGTTGCAAAATCAATATCATGCAAAGGAATACCCACAATAGAATCTCTTACGGCGCCTCCTACAATCCAGATTGAGAAACCTTCATCGGAAAACTTCGAAATCAACCCATTTATCGTTGGATGAAGCCCTTCCAACAAATCTAGAAGAGGGGCCGAAAGAGGGATTCCCTCGACATCAGAAGAGGGGGGTGGGGCTGATGCCATGACCATTCGTCAATGTCAATTCAAATGAAATAACCGCTCAAACAGTACAAGGCGTTTTGAATCAAAGAACCTTGAGAGGGGCATGGAGATTGTCCTTGTCGAGGTGAATGGACTCTTTCCTCACGAAGAAATTAAGCCAAAAAATCTTGAAAAAATGATTGCTTGGGTTGAAAAAAGAGGGGGTTTCTTTGAACCGATTTTGGTTGATCGGAAATCAAGAACGATTCTAGACGGTCACCATCGCTACAATTCGGCCCTTCACTTTGGAATACGGTTGATTCCAGGGATTGAAGTGGATTACTTAGAAGATGAATCTATTCAAGTAAAGCCATGGCCTGGAAAAGAGGATATGGAAATTACCAAAGAATCCATCCTTTCAACGGCTAAATCAGGAAATTTATACCCTCCAAAAACAAGTAAACATTCAATCCAAATAGATTACCCAGAACAATTCTTTCCTCTTGAGGAATTGCATTAATCAGAATCTCTTCTTGATGAAGAAAAAGCATTCCAAAGACGATTTCCCGAACCTGAAATCTTTACAGGGTGGAGAGGATCCTTTTCAGGAATAACCTTGAACTCCATCATCCCACCTCTTCGTGAGATGGTAATCGAAACATTTTGTCCAGCTTGACCACGTAATGCACCCTTCAAGTCAGATGATTTTCGAGTTCTCCTGCCATTGATTGCAACAATTTCATCACCTGGTTGCAATTTATCCCTTACAGGACTTCCCGCTTGGAATTTCAATATACGCAAAGGTGATTCGGAAATTTGTACACCAATCCATCCAACAAAATCATCGGAATCAACAGGCTCAAGTTTTCTGCCCATTCCTTTGGACCATTCTAACATATCAGGTGCGCCCAATCCATGTACTAAACGGCGAACAACTTGGTTTAATCTCCCTCCACTAAGTCTGTTCATTGAAGAAATAATATCTTTCTCGACAATTGGTCTAGGTTCGGAACCTCCTGTACCAGAATCGCCCTCTATGTGAAGCCCATGACGTTTCCAAAGATCAACCATTACATCATCTAATCCAACTTCTCCCTTTGTTCTCTTCCTTAATTCCAAATCCATCCACATCGCTGCTATTTCACCCTGAAGGTAGTACGAAATCGTAGTCTCTGGAGAGTGGGCGTGAGGGCGATACAAATGATACCATGACTCAAAACTAGATTCAGAAAGACATTGGTGATCCCACCCAGACATTGAATGGAAGCGTGTTAATTTCCTCTTCAAATCAGCAGACCAATCTTCGTCAGTCCACACCCCACTTCGAAGACACATCATATCTCCAAGCCAACTGGTGACTCCTTCAAACCACCACAAAAGATCTGTATGCATCTCCTGAGATAAATCATAATCATCGAAAGTTTTTGGTCGAAGTCGTTTTACATTCCATGCGTGAACATATTCATGTGAAATTAGAGAAATTAAATCCCTCCAACCTTCTGAATCTCCTGGATCTAATGAACCCCTTCTCATCTGACTAGATTGACTCCCGGTATGCTCCAAACCCCCTCTAGCCTTGTCTGTAAGATGAAGAATAATTGCATAATCATCCCAAGGTGGTTCTCCAAACAAGGCATGGAACTCAGAGAATAAATTACTCATTGCATCAATCAAATTTTTAATTCTCTCTGAATCAATGGAAATACCTCCTGCGTCCCAAAGCTTCAATCTGAAACGACGGCCCCCCGCTTGAAACAAAATTTCAGGGTTCGCATTGGCCTCAATAACTCCATCATACAATGCATCACGAGAATTTGCGTTGAAAACTGACCTAATTATCCCTCCTTCATCAGAACTTTCTTTCTCCTCCAGTTGAGTAGTTATAGTCCATGAATCAGGATGGAGAATCTCTACAGAGTATGGACCTTCGGAATCTAAAGAACCACGAATTACACGAGGAAAGGTGGCAGAAGGAATCATATGAAAATGAGTGGAATCAATATGATTAGTACGGACACTCAAATCGTTTCCAAAGGCAAACCACTCAACATGGATAGAAGTTGATTCTTTCGGAATTTTAATCCGAACCTCATCAGGGCCTCTTCGTTCAGCTTTACAATCGACTTCTTGCCCAGAAATGATTGCCCATGCCCTCAAATCATGTACTAATCTCCTAGGCTCTCGAATTAGATAAGACCCCGGTGACCACCTAGGGAATGCTAGGACTAATATTGAACCAACAGGGTTTAGAACCTCGATTTCAGATCGAAAACGTTGTTCATCTCGTGTAGAAACATCTAACCGATGTACAATAGAACTCATTCTTCAACCTCCGTTCTCCCCAAGGAGTTTCTATCCTCTAGCACTTCAATCGCCATGGCCCTTACCGGCCCTTCATCTCTCGCTTCTGAAATGGTTTTCACCGCAGATAAAGTATCAGGGCCAAAATTACGACCTACTAAATCTTCTAGATACCTCATTTTTCTAATATCGTTGCAAGAGCCCAAGAGTAACTTGGCTCTAACTGAATCAATATCTGAGAGGGGGGAACGTCTTACCAATCTTGGAATCAAAGAATCAGAAGGAACGGCCAATAGAAAATCCAAGATTTCTTTTTCAGCCCAATCCATTCGACCTGAATAAGCATGTATAACGGCATCAATGGCTTCTCCAGTTGGGTTAGAAAGTAATTTCATTGTATCCTGAATGTCTAATGCATTTTCATCATGGAGGCGATTATGGGCAACTGAACAAACCATCGAAGAAGGGTGGACAAGAAAAGACCTGATTCTTTCTATTCCAATCGATTCAATTCTCAAACCTTCAATTGACTTAGAAACAACAACTGGTGCAGAGTCATCTAATCCTCGTAAAACGTATTTTTCGGTTTCTCGGCGAATTGCACTTTCTATAGTAGCACGTCGAATATTTACAAATACTGAAGATAAACCTTCATCAACAATTTCCTCAAATTCAGAATCCGAAAATTGCCGTAAAGAATGAACCCAAGCACGTTTGGAAACCTCTGAATCCGAGTCAGACCTCAATATTGAGAGAACAGAACCTGATTCCTCATAACGGCCACATATCTCTATAGAAACCAAGCGAATCTTCTTAGAAGGATGTTTAGAAAGACGCTGTAATAATTCAATATTTTCTCCATTGTCCCATCTCCTTACAGCCTCAATCGATTGATCTACAAACCACATTTCATCAGAATCTAAGAATGGTAAAAATCCGGACAATGCAAAGGGGTCATTCAATTCGAACAAATGCCGAATCGCACGACGTCTCTGACGTATATCTTTGTGAGATAGCCGTTCAACCTCAACCCTGACTGAAACCACGACTTCGACTATACTAGGATGCACATCAACCCGTCGAGAGAAAATTCAACCTGTACGATCACGATGAGAGGCCATCATTGAAGTTACTAGTAACCCTATCATCAACCCGAAAATAAAACCCGTATCTCCTGCACCAGGCGCAGAACCAGCTAGATCACGAAAGGCTAACGCCAGAGAACCAGCAATTGGAATGACACCAATAGCGAATCTACGAATCCATTCACCTCTACTAGGTGGTCGACCCATTGGCCTTAACATGATATTTGATTTCTTTTCGATATACTGCCAACGGTGGCTAGAGGATGAACGACGTAACCTAGACGCGACATGTTCTGCTACTGTTAGGTCTACTCCTCCACTCTCTGAACCACGGCCTGAACCAATGATTAGGCGAATCCGACCTAAATCGTCTCTATGCCTAAGTAATTCATTGACTATTGTATCAGCGCCACGGATATCAATTTCATGAAGGTCAATTGTAGGAGTCCCTGCGGAATTAGTCACATGCTTCCCCACTGACCAAGGAATGTTGTCTGTTACAGCT
>DASCRU010000167.1:0-5386 GCA_034400015.1 Candidatus Thalassarchaeaceae archaeon
GAGTATTACCATCCCATCGCAATGATTAGCAAAGGTGGAAGCTAGAAACCTCGCCGATACTGCTTCCCCCACCATGAATCGTTTATCTTGTCTTGAATAACCAAAGTAAGGGATTATTAGAAACAATCCTGGGCCAACATCTGGTAGTGATTGTTCACCATTTTTTAGACTAGACATTTTTCCTTTACGAACATCATCTAATGCATGTAGTAGAAACAGTGTTTCAAGAATTGCTGAATCGGGGAATGTAGCAGAAACTAATGCAACTGGTCCTGATCGAACTGGTTCGATACAATGATCAGGCACTCTGACATACCCTTCTGTATCTGGAAATCGTCTTGCTTCAAGTTGAAAGTGGTTCCAACCTAGTTCATTGGCAAGTGCTTCTGCTAATGCAGTATCTCCACTTCCAGATGCCACTATGCCAGCCATTTACTCTATGCGATAGGTCGACCCTTCATGGCCATTGCGCTTGAAATAAGAGTGGGCATGACAGGATTTGAACCTGTGACCTCCCGGTTATCAGCCGGGTGCTCCAGCCAAACTAAGCTACACGCCCTTGAGCAGAGTTTCGGAACAGCACATTTGGTTAAAGCGTGACGGTTCTTATTCTTCTTCATCTGCACCGAAATTCAGTCTTTCGTAGGATGTCAAAGAAGTTACTCTTTCTAGACTTGTAGAAAGAATGACTTCATCTAATCGTGCAGTAGTTCTACTAAATTGATCAACTGGAATTAGTACTTCTTCAGGCAGTCCTAATCGATAACTAACACGAGGAAGAAGTTTAATGAAAGCTCCTTTGAAAGTGCGCTTGATTTTCTTTAAGCCTACAATCTTCCCAATTTCATTACTGTCGTTGTCTACAACCGCTCTTCCAACCATTTCATCAGGTGCATATAGTCCTTCATCAATTCTGATTGTGTTTCTCCACCTTCGTTGTAATTCCCTCATTGATTTTGAAATTTTGATGGTTCCATCTGCTTGTAGGCTATGAATCAGGTCCCTTGCCAAAGGTGCAGTGAATGCAGGTTTCCTCATATATTCTTCAGCTACTTCTGCTGAGACGTCTAACCTCAGTGATCGCACATGTTCTTTCCGAGGACTGAATCTTTGTCCTCGGACTACTCCTACGAGTTTCCCTCCGACAAATACCTCTCTATCAATCAATTGTTCAATTCCAATTTCGTCATCCATTTTTTCAATCTCCTTTCTGTCTGTGCGTTTTCCATCCCGCTCTAGTTATGCTGGGGTTGCATGCGAGGTACATAAACGAATCGGATTTGTTTGGCGCATAATTCAATTGAAAATATCGGTACTTTCTTCATTTTTCAATTGAAATACGCTTTATTTTATCATTATTATCGGCCATTAAGTAAATTCACTTTAAATTTGATTATGTTTAATTTTTTATTCATATTTCAATTGAATAATAGGATAAATCTTGGCACCTTGATTGTTCTATGTCAAAATCTGGCTTTTCATTCCTGTTTTTTATGTGTTTGAATTTTATTGTGTACTTTCCAATTGAAAAATCCTATTTTTCGATAATAGAATAAATATTCTTATTTTCGCAATCTCTATGAGTATCCTATCTAGAATACGAAAGTGATGGAACACACTTCGTTGTTGCTTTCACTGGAGGCTATTCGTGAATCTGTAGGTGTTGATTCGACTAAGACTCATGGTTTATCCAATGATGTTATCTCACATTTTTGCGCTTCAGATCCGAAGTTAATTCAAGCAATAAATGAAGCAATAGTGGCATTTGATTCCCTAGTCGATGAATTTGGAATTGATGTTTTACAGATGGATGAAACAAAATTGATTTCCTATATTCAGTCGGGATACATCAATTTCTATTCCGCTGCAACAATTAATCCATACATTGCTCTTTCAGCATGTGGCCCATGGATTATTACAACGAAAGGGGCAGTAATTCATGATAATGGAGGATACGGAATGTTAGGATTTGGCCATGCTCCGGAGACTGCTGTAAGTGCAATGTCTGAAAATTGGGTTATGGCTAATGTAATGACTCCCTCGTTTAGCCAATTACGGTTAGTAGAACGCCTCCAATCTGAACTTGGCCATACTAGAGGTCATTGCCCGTTTACTCGTTTTATTTGTATGAATAGCGGTTCTGAATCTGTAACTGTTAGTTTGAGGATAGCCGATGTAAATGCTAGAAAACATACTGATGTGGGAGGAAGGTATGAGGGAGCTGAAATCAAACTCTTAGCAATTGAAGAAGCATTTCATGGAAGAACAGATCGTCCTGCACAACTATCCCATTCATGTAAAGGGAAATATGACGAACAACTAGCAACATTTCGAGATCGTAATAACTTAATCCTGGTCCCAGCGAATGATGTAGTCGCTTTACGTGATGCATTTACTCAGGCTGAAAATGAAGGCGTTTTCATTGAATTAATGGCTATAGAACCTGTACAAGGTGAAGGGAATCCAGGACAGTGTGTTACTCGAGAGTTCTATGATGAAGCACGTCGATTAACCCTAGAACATGGAAGTATGCTTCTGGTCGATTCCATCCAAGCAGGTCTTCGGGGCCAAGGTTGCCTTTCCGTTATTGATTATCCTGGATTTGAGGACTGTCAGGCTCCAGATTTTGAAACTTGGTCTAAAGCCTTGAATGCAGGGCAATACCCGTTATCTGTTTTAGGAATGAATGAACGTGCTGCTGAATTGTATGTTGTAGGAATTTATGGCAATACTATGACTACTAATCCTAGGGCATTAGAAACAGCAGTATCTGTTTTGGATAGTATCACTCTAGAACTCCGTGAAAATATACGAATGAGGGGATTGGAACTTGTTTCTGGTTTGCAAAGATTGTCCGATGAAATGCCAGATATTGTAGTGAAAGTGCAAGGAACAGGTCTTCTTTGCTGTGCTGAATTAAATCCAGAGACGCATATGGTTGTAGGGTTTGGACAGATTGAAGAAAGATGTCGAGAAATAGGATTGGGAATTATCCATGGTGGGAAAAACGCTCTACGATTCACACCTCACTTCGAGATTACTTCAGAAGAAATCGATCTTGTGATTAGTTTAGTTCGTGAGGCACTCATTTCTCACAATGAATGAGGTTGTTGAATGGCTTCGTCACTTCATATTGAACAGGTAGACGTTTATTCTCCTCACGGTAATGGCCCAATTAATCATTGGATACAAGACATAATTCAAGATCGAATTCCAGAGATAGACAATGAGGTACATTATTGGGTTCATATTCGTGATGCTGAAAGAGCGATTGAAACACTCAAATTGAATAATATATCGGGAAAATTCTCACTTTCAGGCCGTCGAGCATGGAATCAAAATATGGTATTAGATGAGATTGTAAGGCTTTGGACAAGATTTCAGAATGCTGTACATGGGACACATACGGCAAAATCATTGGAAGAACCCCCCTCTCCTGCCGCCTTTCAGGTAGAAGGAGATAATACGAGACCTGATTTGGGGCCTCTTCATGATGCTTTGATGGGTTGCGGTACAGATGGGTGGAGACCGTTGATAGCAATGCGAGTTGGTTTGATGGAATGTATTGCAGTGGAATTAGATGCAAATTCAAAATAAATCTGAACCAAGTAGAGGCAACAGTACTGACGCTTCTCCTTCAACAGTAACATGTGGTGCATCTGGTCGAATTTTTCCCCATGATACTGCCTCTCTTGTCCTAGCTCCTGATAGGGAGCCATCATGTTCTGGTGCAGTAGTGATTCCCACGGCAGAATCTAATCCCTCTCTATATTGATTCCACCAGATTACATGATGTTTGGAAATCCCTCCTCCCACCATTAATGCATGAGATTTGTCTGCTGTCCAAGTTAGATCTGATAGAATTTGTTCATCTGCTAGAAAATCTATCATAAAATCAGGTGATTTTTGTCTATGCATGAATAGTTGCGCACCGATACTTCCATCAGAAAGCCCTGGTATTACAATGGGTATTCGATGTTTAGCCGCGTGATGAAGGAAAGAAGATTCGTCATTTATTCTGTCGCCAAATGCCCAACATAATTCCACTGAACCGAATCCAAGCCAAGGATTTTCAGGATTAATCTTTCTTCGTTCCTCTTCTATTTCTTTCAACCATGGGAGAACAATTGGTTCTAGAATTTCACCATAACATTCGTTCGGAACAATCACATTTCCAAGTCGATTTAATCCAACATCTCCTAGCAAAGTATCGTCTAAGTCAAATGAACCATGATAGTAGTGTCTGAACGTTCTTGCAATATCATGATCTAGAGTACCGCATGTAGTGCTGATTACATTGTATGAACCACTTTTGATTGCTTCAATGAAGAAACCCCGAGTTCCTGTTGCCATGAGGCAGGCTGGAAAGGATAGCCAATTGAGTACTGATTTTTCTGAATTCGTTGCTTTCACCGTTTCGTCAATAGCATTTCTCAGTATATCTCTTGCTTTGACTAATTTTGTTGCCGTAAATCCTCCTGCAACTTTCATTTGTTCAAACAGGTCACCTACGGTGTTTGTTTGAGAAAGGTCGTAATCCGATACTGGTTGATCGAAGTCCTCTCTCTTGTATGCCATGTATGCGCGAAAGAGCAATCACCTATCGTTTCTATGGAAGAATATTATCAAATTTTTCAATTGATAAATTCATTTTCCAATTGAATAATTCGGTCTCGTATTTTTGCCGCTCTTTCAAATTCTAATCGAGATGCAGCAGCATTCATTTCTTTCCTTAATCGTTCAATTAATTTGATTTTATTTGTAAGAGTTTCATCTCTTTCCCCATTTGTTTCCTCTTGCAATGTATCTGAAGCAACCTTGACCCAAGATGGTTGACTGACATTGAATAAAACAGAATCATCTTCATTGGTGTGTTCGCTCCATGCCCCTGCGCCTAATCCAAATTTTTTGACTAAATCGGAATCACGTTTTTGTTGAGATTTTGTAAAACTACCAACAAATCTCTTTCCACCCGAAGATCCTTTTCCAGCTGTACCTGCCAGTAACTCTTCTACTTCTTCCCCCATTATTGGTAGTGCTTTTTTGATGGTTGCAGGTGTGATTCCATTTTCTTGATTGTATTTCTTTTGCCTTTGCCTCCTTTCTGCAGTTTGTTCAATAGCAGCTTGCATAGCAGAACTAACAGAATCTGCATACAGAATCACTCTCCCATTTTCGTTTCTTGCAGCCCTTCCGATGGTTTGAAGCAGGCTTCTTTCATTTCGTAAGAATCCCTCTCTATCTGCATCAAATATAGCTACTAGGCTAACTTCAGGCAGGTCTAACCCCTCCCGTAGTAAGTTAATTCCTACAATTACATCAATATGGCCAATTCTCAATGCTTTGATTATCTCTGATCTTTCAATCGTTCCAATTTCACTATGTA
>DASCRU010000168.1:0-1031 GCA_034400015.1 Candidatus Thalassarchaeaceae archaeon
TCATCTGGAGCAATGGGGAAGTTTGAAGATTTCTTGAGAGATGGTGCAAATTCATCCTCATCGCTAGCGAACAGGACTAGTTTGGATGCTTTCGATCGTTCTCTATGGACAGCTAGTTCTGAAGATCCTCCACCAGGGGGCTCCGAGATAAATCTTGAAGATGGCCGAATTCCAATTTCTCGTTTAATTATCATTGAAGATGCAGACCATCTTGGAATGAAGAGACAAGCATACCTCCGTCGAATGATGGAAAAATCAGGAAAAACCTCCCGTTTTATTTTAGTTGCAAGGTCCCCAAGTCGAATTATTGATGCTTTGAGATCTAGAACCAGATCCATTAGGTTCCCTTCAGTTCCATCAGACGAAATCGAGAAATTATTACGGAAAATTGCCGATAAAGAAAAAACAGCAGTATCTGATGGTGTTTTTGGAGACATTGCTCACATTTCTAATGGTGATTTACGTAAAGCAATTTTTACACTTGATTTACTCGTTCATAGAGGACTAGCTCAAGATCGAGAAGCAGTAGTTCGACTAGTCAATGTAGTTACATTGCAAGCGGGTCGTCAAATGGTTGAATTGGCAATCCGAGGAAGAGTCAATGAATGGAAGATGGAAAAGATTGGCAATAGGAGGCAACGAACCCCATCGGGCGCATTACGGGCATTAGACCGCATGCTCCGAGAGCATGCACTCGAGGGGAGCGACATTGTCAATCAAGTACATATGGCTGTAATGAGTGGACGCCTTTCAATACCTGAATTAATGCGTCAAGAACTTCTTGATGCTTTAGCCCTCACTGAGGTTGAAATGATTGGTACACAAAACCCCAGAATATATCTCCATGATTTACTGCATCGATATGGGGCCATAGGTCGCACATATGGGCTATCAATTGGTTAAACGGGCGCGGCAGGATTCGAACCCGCGGTCCCCGGCTTAGGAGGCCGGTGCATTATCCAGGCTATGCTACACGCCCATTCCAAAGGGAATCGCTCCCCCTTCATGAATCAATGCGATGGGATGAAGGG
>DASCRU010000169.1:0-2431 GCA_034400015.1 Candidatus Thalassarchaeaceae archaeon
CAGGAGTTAATCCGACACTGACGATTTCAGGTTCTGTGAAAACGATTGCAGGCATTGCAATCTTGTCCCACGACAAATTGTTTCCTGCAATAATTTCTGCAACCATCTCTCCTTGTGCACTAGCTCGATGTGCAAGCATAGGGTCTCCAGTCACATCTCCGATTGCATAGACTCCAGGCATGTTTGTTCTACATTGTTCATTTATTGCGATAAAACGTCCACTTTCATTCATTCGCACGCCCATTTCTTCCAACCCCCATCCTTGAGTGTTCGGTTTCCGACCAACTGTTACAAGCACTGAATCTACCTCTAAACTGTGTTCTTCTCCTTCTTTGTCGGACCATCTCATGATTACTCCAGTTTCAGAAATATCAGCACCTTTAGCCATGCAGTTTGTGTTTACTTTTACTCCATTTTTCTTTAGCCATATTTCTAGAGGCCTTCGAAGTTCCTTATCAAAGATTGACAATATGCTGTCCATCCCCTCTATGACCGTTACATCTGAACCTAGTTTACTCAAGGCACATCCCAATTCTAGTCCGATGTATCCCCCTCCTACAATAGCCACCTTTGATGGCAAGTTCTCTAAATCCAGAGCCCCAGTTGAAGAGCAGATCTTTTTTTCATCGAATGGCATGAATGGAAGTTCGATAGGAGATGAACCAGTGGCTAGAATTACATTTTCTGCTTCAATTCGGAGTATGCCATCTTCAGTTTTCACTTTGCATGTTTTTGCATCTACAAATTCAGCCCATCCGTTGATTAATTCGGCACCTGCTCCTTTGAGCAGAGATTCTACTCCTTGGTTCAGTTTTTGCACGATTGAGTCCTTCCATGAAATTAGTGCCTGCATATCGAGTTCTGGAGAAGAAGCCATGATACCCATATGACCTCCATCCACAGAATGTTGAGATAGATTTTCGAATCGTTCTGCAGCATGAATGATTGCTTTCGAGGGGATACATCCTCGAATCAGACATGTACCTCCAGCTTTGTCTGCTTCTACAATTACTGTGTCTAATCCAAGTTGTGCAGAACGAATTGCAGCGACATACCCTCCAGGTCCAGCACCAACGACTAGAACTTGGCATGATCTCGTTTTCATTGAAACACCTCACATGAAAATCATAGCAGGATGTTCTAGCATTCGTTTCAGATGCTGAACCAATGCAGCACCTTCGGCGCCATCAATCACCCTATGATCGAATGAAGAAGATAGATTCATGATTCTACGAATCTCAATTCTACCATTGATTACTACAGGGCGTTCTGTTGCTTTATGGACTCCTAAAATAGCCATTTCTGGATGATTGATTATTGGAGTTGCTCCAAGCCCCCCATCTCTACCAAGACTTGTAATGGTAAACGTAGAACCATTGAGTTCATCCAAGGCAGCAGTACCATCTCTTGCTGCACCTGTAACACGCTGCATTTCTGCTGCGGCTGCCCATATGTCCATGGATTCCACATGTTTGACTACGGGGACGTAGAGTCCTTTTTCGGTCTGTGTCGCAATTCCTAGATGAATGGCATGGTGTCGAAGCACTTTTCCTGCCTCTTCGTCATAGATACCATTGCATTCTGGATGGTGAGGCATTAACTTAGCTAATGCCAACATAATGAAGGGCAGATAAGTGATTTTTGGTTGCCCATCGGCACGAGTAGAATTGAGATATTGTCTTAGAGATTCCAATTCAGTAACATCTACGTCCTCAAAGTAGGAAAAGTGCGGAATATTTGTCTTCGATTCAACCATTTTTTCTGCGATTTTACGTCGAAGTCCTATGACTGGAACTTCATCCACGCCAGTGAGTGCTATCCCACGTGGTGTAGCGGGGGTTGAAGGGGGAGTTGGTCCAGTCCCTCCGGAGGAAATATGTGCATCCAAATCGGCGTTGCTAATTCTTCCTGCACGTCCACTTCCAGATACAGTTGAAAGATCAATGCCTGCTTTTCTTGCCCTTTGTCTGACAGCAGGACTCGCTAGAGATTTTCCTCCCTCTGTTTTCTTTTGAGTATTTGTTGAAGGTGTTGCGGGAGCAGGTTCAGGAGTAGGTTCAGGAGAGATTTCTACTGAATCTACTTTGGGAGGAGTTTCTGCTGATGCGTTACCTTCACCATCTATTTCAAAAACAATACATACTTGTCCTACTGGAATGATTTCACCCGGTTTTCCAGTAGTGGCCGTGATTTTTCCATCTACTGGACTTGGGATTACTACTGATGCTTTGTCGGTCATTACTTCTAGCAAAGGAGCGTCTTCTTTGACTACATCTCCCTCAGAAACATGCCATGAAACAATTTCCCCTTCGACCACTCCTTCGCCGATATCTGGGAGTCGAAATTCGTATGTCCCCATGGTCAGTCCTCCTGTGATGCCTTGATGGCCTTAGAAATGCGTTGGGTGCTAGGGATATAATCCCATTCAGTG
>DASCRU010000170.1:0-14999 GCA_034400015.1 Candidatus Thalassarchaeaceae archaeon
TGATTGGTGCAGTGACAATGATCGCTGTGCATCTTTTCGAGCGAAACGGTCGGAATGAAGAGGCGAACCTTATTTTCGGAGCTATTTCAGGTTTCATGTTCGCTCTTGTTTTGGGTGCTAACGCTTCCTTAGCAGAAGGGGGGAATGCAAATTCTGCGTATTCCCTAGTCGATGCGAATCGAGCATTTAGCATGACTGTATTCATGTCATTCTGGTTCCTTTCGATGGTTTTGAGCATTGTTCTGGTAACGGCTCTTCGAGGAAGAACACGATTCATATCTCCAGGATCTGGTCGATGGTTTGAGGGCCTCCCAGATGTTCTTTCAAAGGATGTCTCCATAGCATTCGGAGTTTGGGCATTATTGCACGTAATCAGTCTGTTCACTATCAAGCAACTACCTGATACAGACATGTATAATTTGGGCGTCTACCTTGGAAATTGGTGGGCAGTTGGTATTGGTTTGTTCATCTTGTTAGCTGCTTATCTCCGAACTGAAGGATGGGCAGTAATTTCAGGTTTAGTAGTAGTAAATACACTGATGTTTACTCTTGGATTTTTGCAAGAGACCACAATGATCAATGAATGGATTAAATCCAATGAGGGATTAACTGATTTCTTTAATCTCTGGTTTACAGATACTCGTGGAGTGATGATGTGGTTCTCAATTTGGTTCTTCTTGAATTTCGCAGTAGTTTCTGCAGGTAACCGTGGCCGTTTCGGCCCAGTATCCTATCGTAGAGAGCCAGGTCTAGCTAGCGAATGGGTTAGCAAGAACGGGTATCCGTTGGTTGTGGGCTCAGCATTGATATTTGGTTTGATGATTCGAGTAATGTGGAACATTCTGCCAGCAATGAATGCTACTGGAACTGGTCTTTGGGACATGACCGGTGGTTCTGATCCTTGGTACATGAAAAGAGCCGTTGATTATGTTGTAATGCACCAGAGTCATTTCATTCTTGATTCTGATAGATATTATCCATTAGGAGGGGTCAATCCTCGACCTCCATTGTTCACATGGACCCTTGCATTAGGTGGAATGTTAGTTAATGCGATTACTGGGATTGATTTAGAACAGGCAGTTTGGTACAGTGTTGTAGCAATGCCTGCAATCTTCGGAGCACTAATTGTACTCCCTGTTGCAGGTTCAGCCCGTACACTTCACTCCAAGACTGCAGGTGGGCTAGCTGCTTGGCTGATTGCCTTGATGCCAAGTCACGTAGGACATTCTACTCTGGGTTTGGCTGATCACGATGCATTCGTGATTTTGTTTATTTCAACCGCATTCTATTTCTGGATTAGAACAGTTCAGTCTTTGGATGATAAGAAGTTGTTGAAAGAATCAGGAATAAATCCGATTTTCCTAGTAAGGGGTATTCAAGAGTCATGGAAGGTTAGTCCTCAGACGATGGTACTTTCCACATTGGCAGGGTTATCCTTTGCAACAACAGGGCTTGGATGGAAAGGTTTCGTGTATGGGCCAGGTATTGTATTCCTGATGTTCGCTGTTCAGATTCTATTGAATATGTTCCGACGACGAGATAGCATGATGCTAACAGCAGCTGCTACCAATATGATGTTAGTCACACTTCTCATGGTAATCCCAGTATATGGGCACAACCAACTTCATCTTCTCTTGGATCCGTCTGGTCTTCAACCAATGTTTTACATTGTCGGATTGACGATAGGTCTTGGTTGGGTAGCTACTTCGTACAGAGACAAACCATGGCTTCTGGTATTAGGTGCCACAGTTGTTCTTGCATCAGTCTTTGTAGGAATTCTAGCATTCTTGCAGTTTGTTCTTGAGGTTTACAACGGATGGGACATTTTGTTTACAGGAGGATATTACTTTTCTGCAAACAAGATATTTGGTACTATTGCAGAGGCACAGGCACCTAGCCGTGCTACACTCTTCGCATCTTATGGTCCAATTGTAACTCTGATGGCAGTTGGCTATGCCGTGAGAGGAATTTGGGTTGGTCTAAGAAGGAATGATCAGAGTGAGATGTTCCTTGGGGGCTGGGTTATCATTGCTTCATACATGGCTTGGAGCGCTGGGAGATTCATTTTCAATGCGACTCCAGCAATGGCAATAGGTGGCGCATTATCTATGGTAATATTATGGCGTTTTGCGGGTTCATCTGAATTCGTAAGGGCTTGGCGCAGAAAGGGAACCAGCACTCCTAAGTCACGAATCCGTTCTGTTGCAACGGCATCAAGAAGTCAACCGATGATTCCTGCAATTTTCTTGGTATTCTTATTGGTTGCATCACAGCATATGACCTATGGATTAGATTCTGCAATACCAAGAGGTAGTGAAGAGAAAGCGGATGTTGATTTCGCAATTCATAATCTTGCACCTGAACTATTCAGAACTTCTATTCCATTCACTTCGATGAGTTTGTTGAGTAGTTCGTATCCTGAAACAGGTACTACTGCTTTTGATGCGTATTGTCAAGGTTGTCGGTACATGGGTACATTCGGACCAGGTTTTAATGGTGGAGAATGGAATCGTGCGTATGATTGGCTAGCCAATCAAGATACAGATGTTTCATTCAGTGAGAGACCAGCCTTCGTGTCTTGGTGGGATTATGGTTTCCAGGCTTTAGCTCAGGGGCAACACCCTTCTGTTTCAGATAACTTCCAGTCAGGGATTCCTGCTACTGGAAACATGCTGCTCGCTGATAGTCAAGAGGATTTGTTGATGCTATTCATTGTCAATCTTGCAATGGGTGATAACGTTTACAATGGCGGTAAATTCTCTAATGAGTTCAATTCAGCATTACGTGCTCAACTATCTGATGCTCAGATTGATGAATTCTATTCCGTAATTACTGCAGGAGATGATTCAACTTTCCTACTTGCTCGCTCAATGAGTGTTATTGAGAGTAGCGGAGACACCTATTTGCTGAATGGCCATCACTTGGATGAAAATGGGTTTAGTGACTCCACAGATGTATGGGAAGTAATTCACAATGGTGAAGTAGTTTCTGAACCAGATAGCACAGCAACTGCTGCTTGGAGTAGTTTCAATGCCACAGTAGGGACAGCTGCAGAACGTAGCAACGTGACCTCACATTACGTCATTGGAGGGTATTGGTACACTTCTGATATATTGGAGGGCTTAACAGATCCTTCTACATCTCTCCATAGGCAGAATACACGTTTTGCTTTAGGTCGACAGATGCTCCAGTCATCGTTGGACTTAACTGCATTAGTAGATGTTTACCACAGGATTACTACTAATGTTGAGTACGATGTGATTTCATACGAAGGCGGTCCTGGTGAGATTTTAACGAGGAACCACGACATACGATATTTTGCGGTCGACAATCGGTTGTACCCAGTAGGTGGATTGTACAATGCGATGGCAGGATACCATAGTTACAATCCAACTGGAATTTTCTATGCGCCAACTACACTTTCTGGTCTAGATCCTGATTCATACATCAAATCAGTATATCAGACACAACGAGGAGATGGCCCAGTAATTCCTCGGACTCAAGCAGAATATGAAATGGAATATCTACTGGATATCACAAAACAGGCAAGTGGTGCCACAGTTGAACCAATCGAATTGATTGATATCGATTATCAGCAACGTTCTGCATTCTTTGAAACCATGGTTGCTCGAGCATATGTTGGATATGGTTCCACTTCACTTGGACTCAGTGGTAACCCGTCCCAACCAGGGCAACAGTTTGGAGGAGCGAAGGCTAAGGGGACTCCTGACTCACTGCTTGAGAATGCAAGGCCACTTCCTGGTGCCATGATGAATCATTTCGTGATTGCTAACTGGTACGATGACACCGACGAGGTTGTCCAGTCCAATGTTGGTTATGCAAATACAGGTACGAAGATTCTGAAGTATTATTCAGGAGCAACATTAACTGGAACTGTTGAATTGGGTGACTTTGGTGTTGTACCTAATGCACGTTTGCTCATAGAGAGAGACGCCTTTTCTGGAGAAGAGGATGTTCAGCCGAACGGTGAAGTCATCGATCAAGACCCACGTTCATGGTGGGTTCCAATCGGCACTGTGGATGCAGATGAGAATGGTGATTTTTCGTTTACAGTTCCTGCAGGAAGAATTCGAGTAACTGCACTGACTGGAATAGTTGATTTACAAGCAGATAGAGATGCAATCGTTGAAGCAAAAACAGTCCAAAACCTTTGGAATATGTGGGACAGCGATTTGATGTCCCCTGAGTCAACTGATTTTAGGACAGTAAACCCAATAACTGCTATTTTGGCGAATGTATCTGGCCAACAATGGTTAGGAGAAACATTTGTCAATGTCTCTGGTGAAGATGGTCACAGTAATGGTGAAGCAATTGTAGACGTTTCAATTGTTGTTGAAGCATCAGGAGTCACCGGTCAGATTGTTTTCGGTGGAAATGAAGAATTTGAGGGATTACCTGTTGCCGAGATGGACATAGAAATCTCCAATATTTGGGATGCTGTTGATTCAGAGGGCTACACTCTACGAACCAGTAATGGTACCATCACTGGCGAAGATCTTCGATTCAGTGGAGAGGGTGAAGCGATGTTTACTGGCCCAGGTGAGGTTGCTGCCACTGGAACAATTTCAGTCACTGAATTTACTGGAAACTACACTAGAACAATTCTGAACGGCCACTCCTTCACAGGAGACGGTGTATTCGAAGGAATAGGTGAATTGATTGGTACTGTATACCATGAGAATGGAACAGAGGTTACTAATCCGGTTCCTTGTGAAAATGAAACAATCCCTAATGGTGAATTTGTTTGTTTATTGAACAACACAGTAAATGAATATCTGATACTTGGTAAGGTTCAGGCAGATGGTAGATTCACTGCCAATGGCAGTGCATTATTTACTACATACATGGAACGTCGTTCGTTCACGGGAACCGGCTCATTCATCATTGATGATAGTGATACTTCTCTGGATCATTATGGTATTTTCAACGGTTCTGGAACCTATGTTGGAACTGGAATTTTCAGTGGAGATATGGTGAAGCCAGGTAGCTTCCACTTGATTGATGCAATACCCGGAGAATACCACGTCACAATCACATATCCTAATGGTGAGACCGGTATTATTCCACAACCTCTTGAAGTTTCGAATGAACCAACGAGTGGCATAGTTCTTACAGTTCCTGCGGGACATCTTTCTGGAACAATAGCGAACGAGAATGGCACTGCATTACCTGGACGCGTTCATCTTGTTGAGATTAATGGAAGTGCTACAGACACCTCCAATGCTTGCTCTGATTCTGGTTATGCTCCTTGTTGGATTGATACTGATGAAAACGGTTCTTTCTCGTTTGGACCAATTACCAAGGGTAACTACTCTGCTATGGTAGATAGCGACATGGATGGTTTCAGCGAATCTTTCAGGATGTTTTCGGTAAATGATGATGATGCCTATAACGTCACAATGGATGAACCGATACAACTTTTCCACGATATTAACTTCCACTTGTTTGATGATGGAATGCCAGTTGAACTTGCAGAAGGAGACTCAATCAACTTCACAAATGCATACATCGAGGCCATGGATCCGATTATCGCACTATACGATGAGACCACGCAAATGTACAATGTCGAAATGCCACCTGGTGTTTGGTCAGTCACTCATACTCTGAATGGAAGTAAGCAGTTCTTCTCAGAATTTGAATTTACAGATATCAATGCGGGGCCTCAAAATATTACTACTCAGTTCAATTACGTTGAAAGTACAATGGTTTCAGGTTACTTGACATATGTATTGGACGCTAATAAGCCCGAAGATGCTGAAGGAAACTTACTACCTCTATCTAATGGGATAGAAGTCATAGCTCATTGGGGTTCAATCGATGTGAGAACTTTGACTGATGCTAATGGCATGTACAGCATGCTTCTCCCATTGGGTGTCGAAGCCAACTTTACCTTCTTGACTGTCTCGAGTCAGATGACCATCTCTGAGCAACATGTAGTCGTTGAAGACATGGTACTCAATTTGACTGCTCAGCCTAGTTGGATAATTGGCGGTTCAGTTGATATGAATCGTGTTGGCAATCAATACGATATTGGAATTATTGATTTCAGGCCAATTGAGATTGTTGCTACGAGTTCTGAATATTCTGGGGCATTTATCTTTGATGTGGATCCAGATGGTCGTTTCAGTGGTAGAATTCTTCCAGGGAACTGGACTCTTGATGTCCCAGATGAAAGAATGAATGTCACTTCGTTCTCTGTAAATCATATTGATAACAATGAGTCATACGACATTATGTCTTATCCTGATAACATAACTGTAGATGTTCATCTATTCACAGATCATACATTGGATGGAAATGAAAGCAATGGAACAATGCGCACAGTTGCATTCCAATTAGTTCCATTAGAGGGATCACCTCATGGAGTTGTAGTTGATGTGTTGGAGAATGGAACTGAATGGCTTTCTGATGGTGTCGCAAGAGTTTCGGTTGAAGCAGGAGCCTATCGAGTCGTGATAGGTGCACAGGATCCGCTTGATTCTAATTCCAGTGTTTGGAATACAGGATTCATTGGAGATGCTCCTGAAGCAGTGTACGGTTTGAGTAATGAAACAGAGCAATTTGATGTAGCCTTGGCTCCTGAATGGTTGACTCATGTTAACCTAACCAATCAAAGTGGAGGCCAGGTTGGACTAAGGATTGTCACATTCATTTCTGCTGACGATTCATCTCCATCATTTACTAGATATGTGGATGAAAATGGGACGATTAGTGAATATCTCCCTGAAGGCGATTGGATTGTTGCTATTGACCCCTATATCTCCGGTTCTGATTTGATGGCAGTTCATCGAAGTTTGATTTCAATTGATGAATCTACAGCACCTGTAAATCTTTCAATTCAAACTGTTTCTTCTGCTCATTATCGACTTAACGTAACCGATGCGTCAAATGACCAACCTCTTCAGAGCTATGTTTTGACTGCTCACAGTGGAGATGGGTTAGGTAACATCAGTCTATCATCTACAGGCGAAGATGGAATTGTAGATATCCACTTGATGCCTGGAAATTGGACCGTTTCCTTGAATCGTACTGACGGACAGACACGCTGGATCATCGATGATTTCAGCATTGGTGATTTGTCTAGTAGTAACGGTTCTGAGGAGATTTCAGTTGAGGCAGAACGCTGGGTAAATCTTGGTGGTAATCTCTTCTGGGATTTGGATAATGATGACTTATACGACATTAACGAAGGTGTTGATGGAACTAATGTGTCGATTACAGACAACATGACTGGAGAGACAGTAGTTGTCGTTAGCAATGATGCAGGTTCATGGTCAGAATTTGTTCGTGTTAAGCGTAATTTCACCATATCTGCAGAGAAGGACGGATTTAGTTCCAATCAAGAGTTCATTGAAATTATCATTGATACAGTCAGCAGAGATATCGAAATGACTGCTGCAATGGTTTCTGTTTCTGGATTTGTTGAGATATTACCTGCAGAACGTTGGGATGAAATTTCATCTTCTACTTCGATTACCCTTTATCCTGGATTAGGCTTTGAAAGGCAATCCGTTTCTCCGGATTTAGTAATGGAGAATGGCAATTGGACAGGAGAATGGTCTGCTATTATTGAACCCGGTGATTGGGTAGCGTATGTTGTATATGAGTCGGCAAATCTTTCTGAGTCTCAGGTAGGTGTCGCGGCATTGGATGCTAGCATAAGTGACGGCGGGATCGTGAATATCACTCTTGAGAATGCAGGTTTACTACGTGTTGGTACTCAATGGACGGATTTCAATGGAGCACAATATACACTAGCAGATTCTTCAGTTGATGGTGCAGAGATGATCTCTTCTCCTTCGATTAGCCTCAATTTAGTTTCGCGGGGTGCTGGTTGGAATATTACTGTTGATTCTACAGGCGGTAGTGACTTGTTAATGCCAGCAGGCACAGTTAGTATGGACAGCGAGTTCCATACCACTGAACGAGATACGATCATGGAATACTCTGCGGGGCAATCTGTTACTGTAGGCGAATCTCAAGAATCTCCGTTGGCAATCTTAGAGTACAACCGACGTGAAGATCGTTCTTTGAATGTGACTGTGGTCGACTCAGTTGGCGAAGCCGAAGAATTGGAGGGTGCAGAAGATGTTACTTTAGCTCCGGCTGGAATAACTTATGACTCGGTAATATTCACCTTTAATGTCGAATTTGAAGGAACCACAGCTGTTGAGACATACAATGTAACGTCTGATATTGTTGGTGCTGATTCACAATTCTGGACTTTAGAGGTTCGAAATGAATCGATAACAGATGAAAATGCAGAAGGTGCTTGGAATGATTCTTGGACCATGCAAATGGGGCTTGATGATGGAATGGACCTAAGTCGTACCGTAACGTTGCGAGTTACTGGGCCGAATCAGACAGATGCAAGACACGCCGACCTCGGCCATGCATTGAATATCAGATTCACTGCCAGTGATGGTTCAGTATACAATGAGAGAGTAACCGTTAGAGTCCCCCAGACTTACGACATCGGTTTCGACGAGGGAGAAATTCAGTCAATTTACGGAGTAACTCCTGGAGATTCTACAAGAATTGAATTATCGATTGAGAATGATGGAAATGGTGACGACACCGTTTCAGTAAATCTGACTTCACTTGCTCCAACAGATTGGAATGTTTTGGGTGCTTCATCTACCACAGTATCTGCATCTTCTTCACAACCATACAGTTTCGATGTGTATGTGCCTTCCAATGCAACCGCTGGCGAGTATGACGTCATCGTGAGATTAACATCAGAAGATGGAGCAACTACCTCTAATCGCACTATACGTGTTGAGGTCGCTCGCCCAATAATCAGTATCGTGAAAGATTCGATTACTACCGAATCAAGTACTCCTCCTATTGCAGGAGAACTAACTGAAATCTTCGTAACCGTTCGAAATTCAGGGATTGTTGATGCCACTGAAATTACATTAGAAGCAGTCTTGAAGGAAAATTACGATTCCTCTCCTATTGAGTCTACTCGTCTATCATCTACACAGGGTATTCCTGCTGGAGGAGAGATGAATTATTCATTCATGGTTGATTATTCAGGTTATAATTCGGGCGATTCGCCATGGTTAGAATTTACAGTTAATTCAACAGGTCAGATTTTCGATGATCCTCAACCTGTCCCTGAATTCTATCAGGAATCATTGATTGCTCCAGGTGCCGATTCAACATCATCTTGGTTACCATTGTTGGTTCTAATTATTGTTGGATTGATTCTTTACGGCGCGTCCAAGGTTCGCGGCGGACGTAGGCCGTTCTGATATCGGCAACAAACGTTGTCGGAGGGGCGATGTCTTGCCATTAGATACTCGAACGGTTCAACTTCTTCCGGAGCCGGAAGACCCTGGAATGATGACGGTAATCGACCGAGATGCTCCTGGTTACGATGAGACTCCACCTCGTCGCATGCCTTCACATTCTAACGAGAAATCATGGAGGGGTGCAGCCCTTGTTGTATTGCTGGCAGCGTTGGTATTTGCATATCCTACAATAGAATCGATATTGTTCGGACCATTAATCCCTACATCGGAGTGGGCATTTGAAGATACAGGAATTCGAACCCTTCAATCTCAGGGATTGGATGGTTCAGGAGTGCACATCTGCATCGTAGATACTGGAATAGATATCTCTCATCCTGCCCTTTCTGAAGTCAATTTGGGAGGATTTCTTGATTTGGTAGGTTCTGACCCAGAGGGCCCTCCAATAGAATACGGTGAAGATCATCATGGTACTATGATGGCAGGTATACTGGTGTCATCAGGTGCATTTGAAGGAGCAGCTACTGGAGCGACACTTTCTGTTGCTGCAGCATTAGGTCCAACCGGATATTCGATTAAAGATGGTGCCGTTGGTGAGGCTGTAGAATGGTGTTGGAAGACTCAACAAGCAGACATCATCAGTCTTTCATTAGGTGGTGAAGCGGATCCTGATATTGCAATTGGCGGCCCAACAGTCACTTCTGTAGAAGATGCCCTTGAAGCAGGAGTGATAGTTGTTGCAGCAGCTGGAAACCAAGGAGAAAATTCCTCTGATGTTTCAACACCCGCTTCAATTGAAGGAGTAATCGCCGTAGGAGCAACCGATCGATATGGTTCCCCGTGGAAGGATACCTCTCGAGGCTCCACTTCATTAAATGGTGAACAGAGGGAAGATCCTAATTTGAAACCAGAGATATCAGCACCAGGTGAAGATATTATCTCGACAAATGATCCTTCATTGAGTATCCCATATGCTTCGAGTAGTGGGACTTCTGTATCAACTGTGTTTGTTGTTGGTTCACTTGCTTTGATAATGGAGAAAAATCAGTTGGAATTAATCGAATACAAGGAATCAAATGGCTCTGAATTATATATCCATTTAATCAAGAATACACTCCAACAATCAATGATGGAGGGAATGCATGATTCAAGGTCAGGATATGGTGTCTTGGATGCAGTGTCTTGGGAGATAAATATCTCTGATTCGCTACCCTGAGCCCCGATTCGACTATATTATCTTGGTATATATAGTTCTAATTGATATTATTGATGATATTATTTAACTTAAATGATATTTAAATAACAATATTTGTGGGCTAATCGACAGACTAATCGGCATCACTGTTATACGCAAGCAGAATTCATGGGGAACTATGGATGCCCAACGTTCTATCAGCCTTAGTTTGATTTTATTGATGATATTCAGTTCAATGACTCTGATGGTTGGCCCTGTGAGTGAAGTTAGTGCTGCTACTGCTGAAGGAACAATTTCATCCGATGAATCGTGGTCTGGTACACATACAATTACAGGTGACATTTTGATTACTCCTGGTGCCAAGGTAGTAATTCAGCCTGGTACTTCAATTTCTTTGACCAACGGTTCCATGATTACTGTAAGGGGGAATCTGTGTGCAGGCGACTTAAGTTGTGGCGCTAGTGGAATGGCATCCAATGCTTCTAGGATCCAATTCACTTGGCAATCTCCAGGTGATTCTTCACAATTTGGTGATTGTTATGATGGTGCATTAGTAAATGGTTACAGTAATATCGATCCTTCATGTGGTGAGGGTATTTTGCTAAAGGACAGTATCGATGTGGGGCAAACAAAACTGAATCACGTATCTTTCATCAATGCATATGGTCTTCCTGCACAGGTTAGTCAAGTCAACAATGAGTATAGGATAGCAGCATTAGTCTTGGATGGAGCAAGTCCGACTCTTGAGGCATTGAAATTCCAAACCATCAACACTTCCTCCGTTCTTGCCCTCAATCTTGCTACACCGACATTTGTCGGTGGAGAATTTGTTAATGGAATAGATGAGTCAGATGTTGCTGGTCAAGGTGTCCAAATTTATGGTGCTGGAACTTCATTTACTCCTGTGGTAATGAATAGTCCTATTTTCACAGGTGGTGAGAAAGGCTGTGGTCAGGAGGATGGTGGACGTTCTGTTCTTTGGGCAGAGGACTCCTATGTGCTGATTGATCATCCAACTGTTGCGTCTGGTGATTTTGGTTTTAGAATCGATGATTCCGCAGGGATTGTTAGATCCGCAACGATTTCAGTAACCTGTAACGGATTTGATGTAAACGGGCCAAAGATAGTTTCAGGCGTGAAGATCCCGCTAGAAATCACTTCATCTTCAATCACTACAGCAGATGGGGCTGGTTTAACGATTTTCGATGAAGCATCAGTTGAGTTTTCACACTCTACAATTGAAGGAGCATCAGAAGGTTCAGGTATTGCAGTAAAGAGCTCAGAAGCGTATATTCACGACAATGTAATCGGACCTATTGGGAAATGGAATGGAATTTGGCAGTTTGGAAGTTTTGATACTATCATTGTAAACAATACAATTCAAAATACTGCACGTGAACCGCTCATGGTCGGAGATTACCATTCTGGAGAAGCAAATTCTGGGGGCTTGGTGTCTTCTCCTTCTCGATCATATGTGGCAAACAATACCATTACTCACGTACCGACCGAACAGTGTAGCAGTGACAGAGTTTGGGATGATTTGTTGACTAGAGATTTCTTTTGTCCGGCTATTCATGTATACCGCTCTTCTTTGACATTGAAGGATAACGACATCACAGTAAATGGAACTGATGAAATTGATGCGATTCGAATCATCGGGTCTTTGGCAAATATACAGAGGAACACTATTTCAGCACCGGGAACGGGAGCTCGAATTGTTCATTGGAACTCTGGTTCTTCAAATGCAATCGAAAGAGGTAGTATTGCATTCTTCTCAGAGAACCAATGGAGTAGTGTGATGCAGACTTACAATATTACCAAGAGTGCCGTAACAGTTCAATCTGAGAATCTCCCTCCTGTGCAAGCAGGAACAAATGCTACTACTCCAGTTGGTTTATTCTGGCCTGAAGGTATAGAAGGTGCAGGCAAGGTGTATCCTCCTACAATGATTACATCTACACAGAAGAACATGACTCCATCTGATTTCCCTCTTGCAATTGAAATGGTAAACAATTCAACAGTTCTTACATTTGCAGATGTCAATTTCGATGTGGAGGATGTATACATTGGCCAACTTCCTACGATGTGGGCGGCTCAAGTTCGAGAGGCAGAATTGGTTCGTTTCTATGCTTCAGTCAATAATATTCGAGTTGCAGACGCATCTATTGTAGTCAAGAATGCAGTTGGTGACGATTTGTATGATTTAGAGACAGGTGATGATGGGTGGACCGAATGGATTTCATTGCCCAAGGACTTCCATCTTGATTATCGAGGATTAGGCCCGAACGATAACGATCCTGATAATTTTGCAACAGCTCCATCGGAGAATTCATGCAATGATGGAATTGATAACGATGGAGACAACAAGCGTGATTCTGAAGATCCAGATTGCGCATCTGGAAGTAATACTCGTGAACTATCACTGTATAGGTACACTGCATATCGTTTCGGAAAGGGTTACCAGACAGGTTCCTTCACTATTCCAGATTCTTCATCGACAATTCAAGAAGCAGTTGCATTAGTAAATGTTGAACCCTCAATTAATGTGACTCAGAACGATTTCCATTCGTTCAAGAGAGTTGTTAATTTCACTGGAACTGCTTTTGACGGCAATTATATCGGAATTTATGGAGATAGTCAGATGACTTTTGAACAAAGAAATGCTTTAGCAAAATGGGATCAAAAAGGAGAAGTCACTCGAATCCAAGTAAAGGATCCGTTCACAAATGATTGGATTGATGCATCTTATGCAGTTGATTCAAGCGGAGTGGATGATGTAACATATGACAATCATCCATTCAGTTCGTGGTACTTTACGTACGACATGTCTACTCAAGCAGAAGGTGATTACACATTCTCATTCAGAGCTTTTGATGGAGTTGACTATGGAAATATCGTGACTAGGACGATTAAACTCAACACGCAAGCACCTATGCTGATCCTGACCACTCCCGGTGATTCTACCGAACACAATGGGAAGGCAGGAGTGATGTTCAGTGGGTCTGCAAGTGATCCTTATAGTGGAATTGCTGGGAATGATATAACGAATATTCACATTGAGATTGACAGATTACCTGGAGAGACCAGTAGTCAACGTGAAGCAATTAGAAGTGTGGCCGCAGATGGTGGTACTTCGTGGAATTGGTTCTGGAATACTTCCGGTCTTCCAAAGACAAGAGAGTCCTATGAGGTCAGGGTTTGGGCTTCTGATTCTGATTTCTGTGTCACTTCTGTAGGTGAATGTACAGCAAGCGTTCGAACAATTATTGTAGATAATCGAAATAGTGTGCCTACAAATTTCATCTTCATTCCAGCAGCTAATCAAATGATTTCTGTTAGCGAGACAACAGTAATTTCGGGACAGGCAACAGATGCAGATGGAGAGATTACTAGGATTGAGATTGAGATACTAGATCCTCAAGCGAACTTCGGAGTTTTGGACCAAATTATCGTTACCAAAGACAACATATTGGGTAGTGGTGCCTGGCAAGCGGAATGGGATTCGAGGCAACTAGTACATCTTCAACAATATTATATTCAAGCCCGTGCATATGATGGATACAATTATTCCAATTGGTTTGAAGTTCAAATCACCGCAGATAATCCACCTGATGCGGATAACCAAGCACCTACATTCTCATCAGTCAATTGGCCTTCAGAGATCACCCTATTCTGTGATGATGCATCGCAAAATCAGGCTCTTGATCGTTGTACAATAGCAGAAATAGATTTGAACGAATATTTCTCAGACCCTGATGGGCAATCGTTACAATTCGAGGCATATGATAATCAGAACATCCTTACTGATGATCTATTTGATTTGGTAATCAGAACTCCAAGTGGTGTAGCTACATACGATCCAATCTCTATGTATTATTACGAACCTGCAAACTTGGACGCTTGGACACTATCCAATGTAATATTTGTTGCAAGGGATCCTTCTGGTTCCATTGCCACATCCAACCCCGTCACATTTTCTGTGTTGTCTGCAACATTCACTGCTGAACATGAAATCTCTGGAGATGACGAAATAGTTGACGATGGTGAATCAGTAACATTTGTTGGAAATGGGCGTCCAGGTATTGCTGTTTATGTAAACGTCAATACAATTCGTGTTAGCCAAGCATTGGTTGACGAGAATGGCACTTGGTCAGTAAATTTGGCCTCCAATCAATTTGATGGAGGTTCGAATCAAGTTGAGTTCACATACGGTACTGGAAGTGATGTGTCCATCATCCAAAACGTCGTTAAGGTGGGTGGTGAGCAAGAAGGAATTAGCGCGATTGGCAAGGTACTCTTTGGAATTGGAATTCTGTTGATTCTGGGTGTTCTTGGAGCAGTGTTTGTCTTCTTCTTCGTAGAATTTGAGGAAGAAGAGGATTATGAGTCACCTTCGGAATCTGAAGCAGCTCAGGAAGAAGACCCATATGCCTGGGCAAAGGATAGACTGGAATCTACTCAGGAGCAGGTGACTGAATCTAGTGTTGTTCCTGATCAGCCCGTTGTTCAGCCGGGAGGATATCCTGGAT
>DASCRU010000171.1:0-1865 GCA_034400015.1 Candidatus Thalassarchaeaceae archaeon
GAAGAAGGAGTTGTTGGCGAAGATATGCGTCAATTCGCAAAGGACAAAACCTATGTTGAAGAGAACGATTAGATTAGTTTGATATCCAATTGTTGTAAATCTCCGCAGCATTACCTCGATTCAATCCTTTACCGAAGTGTTTGAGGTTGGGATCAATCACAACATCCCAATCATCCCCTGCATATGGCCGAAGTAAGTTCAGGTGATGCAATCCAAGTGCAACATCCTCCTCTGCTTGCAACAATCGTACTGGCATTGATGGAACCCCCCACCCTGGAACCTCAAAATCGGCCCACTTTACTTGTGGGTCCGGGCCATGCCGAAGATATGCCCACCTCAAATCTATTCGTGAAATGAATCGAGCAATTCGACGATAGCCGCTCGTCCTCTGATCAAATACCATTGGAAACGAACTCATGGGTGATTCTAGATATACTCTAGAAATTGAAATAGGTAACGCTTCGCTTATTCTATTTGCATGCCGTAACACGACAAAACCTCCCATGCTGTGCCCAAAAAGTACAGTAGATTCTATCTTTGAATGATCCCATTTAGATGCCTGATGTTCAAGCATAGATAGGATTCGCTCACCTGATTCGATTGCAGTCCAAATAGGCATTCCATCTGAAAACCCATGCCCTGGTAAATCAATCAAGACCGCATGGTATCCTTTCCGAAGGAAGGATTCGATTCGATGTTCAGTCGATGAAGAATCAGACTGCCAACCATGGATTGCAATAATCAAAGGAGCTGAGCCTTCGTTCCATTTCTCGTATCGAACAACTAATTCGCCATTTTCAGATACCCAATCAACTCTATTGAATTCAACTGAAGGGACTCTATATTTTCGATTTGGTCTAACGAAACCAAAGAAAATCTTCCAAGAAATAAATGAGATGATGCAACAAATTAGGAATAATATCTTGATTACTATAGAGCCATCCAAAAATAATGGTTTGAATAATACAATCAGAAAAATAATGACTACCATGGTTACAATTGGATACGCTTCACGAGGGTCTCTAGGTGGACGTATCATCAGTAACGCCAATCAGGATTAGTCGGAGGATTCATCTGATCCCTCTCCACCTTCGCCGTCCACACCCCATCCGCGTGACTCAAAGAAGTCACCAGATGATTCCAGTCGCTTGAGCCATCCAGTGGAATCTCCAGAAGAAGTATGCTTTACTAGATGAACTCCCATGAATGCAGTCTCCCATAGACCTTGACGATCTGCCTTTCGAATACGTGAAATAGTGATGTCGGCTATAACAATCAACAGACAAATTATGCAAATCACTAGGCCTATCGGATTATCGCCCTTTGCATAATTCAATCCTAGTTGGATACTAAATAATCCTGCCATGAGAAACGGTAGGAACAAGGCCTTAAGCAAATGAAAGAGGAAGGCAGGGTTCTTTCCAGTGTGGCGAACGAACGTAGTTCTAGTTGTGAAATTACCCAATGTTCGGCCGAACTGGATAGGCAAAACAACTGTATTCAATACAGTAATCAATAGACCCCCCAAGAGGAAGTAAGTTGGTGAAAAATTAGAACCACTTCCCATGATGAAAATTATCGGAAGAGACCATCCAATATTTGCAATGAAATCAATCAATCTTCTGAATGAATAAGCTGCCGTTCCTGCACGTTCAAAATCGGTTGAAAGGCTACGATCTACCTTCTCTCTAGGCTTCCTTGGTTCTCTGGATCTTCTTCGGGAACGAGGGGCTTCTTCATCAGATGACTCATTAACTTCAGCCTTAACTGCCTTTTTTCCTCTTCTTGCTCGACGTGCCTTGGGTTCCTTCGCCTTAACCGGCTCTGCAACGGGAGTTTCCTCCACAGATTCTTCTTCATCAATC
>DASCRU010000172.1:0-6067 GCA_034400015.1 Candidatus Thalassarchaeaceae archaeon
TCAGGTCACATCTCCTTATTCTTTTAACTAAACGAATCTCGATTCCCATGCCTATTAATCGCCTTATTAGGGAGTATGGTTTAGCCATTCTAGCCCAAGTATGTGCCAAATCATGCATGTCAAAAACTAGGGTTGAACCTTTTTTTTGTTTCAATTTTAATCCTACTGCAAGAGTGTCTGCATCATGACAGTGAATTATATCTGGTTGTGAATCCAAAAGTGTCTGTAGTACTTTTTTTCGGAATTTCTTCAGGCCGACTAAGACTTTTCCACCGGTGATTAAAGACGGCGCACCGGATGGTGTTAAACCAACTCTATATCTCTTAATTTGCACTCCCTCGACAATTGATAATTTTTCTTTATTTTCTTCTCTATCAAAGGCATGTATTGTTACCTCGTATCCTACATCTACCAATGCCTTCGCTTCCTTCTCGACCCTAGGGTCCGGGTCACAATGATTGCTTACTATCATTGCCACTTGGGGCATGTTATTCCTCCTCTGTGAGGATTCTATGATACGAAGAAATTGCCTCATCTACTCCTTCTCCAGATGTGTGGATTAGGCCTTCATGTATGCAAATCGCTCTATTACAGAAGCTTTTGACTGTCGACATATTATGGCTAACAATTACAACTGTGGTGTCTCCACTGACCATTTCCCTGATTCGTTTTTTGCATTTTTGTTGGAATGCCGCATCCCCAACCGCCATTACCTCATCAATTAGAAGAATCTCTGGTTCTAGGTGGGCGGCAATAGCGAAACCTAAACGCGCTTTCATCCCCATTGAATATGTCCTAATTGGTTGATCGATGAAAGCTGGGATTTCTGAGAATGAGATAATGTCGTCCATTCGTTCCACAATTTCGTCATCAGAAAGGCCCATAATGCTCCCATTAAGCCGAATATTCTCTCTCCCTGTGAGGTTTGATTGGAACCCGGTTCCAATTCCTGCTAAAAGTACACATTTTCCTCTAGTTTTGACTACTCCCCCATCTGGAGAATATACTCCTGCCATCACGCGAAGAATAGTGGATTTCCCAGCACCATTAGGTCCTACAATTCCTAAAATTTCCCCACGTTTAATTTGTAGATTGACCTTATCCAAAGCTCGAAGGTGAGTGCGGCGTCCTTCAGTTCTAAACCGTCCAGTCACTTGCTCTTTGAGGTATTTCGCACCGGTTTTTACAGGGAAATCGAGAGTGACTTCCTCCAGTTTGATTGCATTCATTCTTATCCCTCATAGTAGTTTTACTGCTTGTGCTTCATGGCGAACGAAGACAATGGAGCCGATTAGTAAAGAAAGGAATGAAACGCCTAACGCTTGTACAATGTATGATGTTTGTAGTATCTCAAAATTTCCTGTAGTCAATGCTCTACCCAATTCGATGTACACTGCAACAGGATTTAGAGCAAAAATATCGTGGTATGATGGATCGATATGCCTCATTCCGAAGAATACACCAGATAGGAAGAATCCTGCAGTAGTTAGGATTGAAACCACATGACTTGTATCTCGAACATGGACATGTAAGATTGAGAAAATCATTCCCAATCCAATGGCTAGAGATTGGACACCTATTGCCAATAATGGGATTAATAGAAGTGCCCAATTTAGTTGGATATCCCAAATTAAAAGTAGTGGGGGCAATATCAGGATTGATAAGAGAAATCGAAGAGATTGAAATCCTCCGATGGACCAAAGAAAGACTTCTCTTGGTACAGCAACTTGCTTTATCAGTCCACTATTTCCAACTATTGAGGTAGTTGTTCGAGATAGTGTTCTAGAGAACATCCCGTAAATCAGAACTCCGAGTAAAATTTCAAGGACGAAAATAGGATCATCATTTCCCCTCAATAGTGAGAAAACAAGCCAATAAACTCCAGTAAGTGCCAAAGGTTCGACCATAGTCCACCCCCATCCGATAAATGTGCCATGGTAAGTTACCTTCAAGTCTCTGAAAATTAAGTGTTTAATCAGTCGCCGATGATTGCGAACTCTATTGAAAACCGTGTACGGGGAGCCCAATAAACCGGGCCGTTCACTAGTCACGACCATAGTAGTCGCATCCTTTCCCATGTTAGATTCTTTAGCCCTGTAGGTAAGAACCGTTCCCTTCTTAGTCTCGATTTTATGCATTTGTTAAACTCCATCTAGACCGACATCATGATAATCTCTCAGAGAGTGAGTGGATTGATGGCAATGAGGGTCGCTGTGAGTTCACCCGATGAGTTCGTTGCCCCCTATCTATGTGAAGCATTGGGAGATGCCTTGGTCGAGATACCTCCAGAAGTGTTGGAAGAAGGCCAGGAAATGATGTTAGATGCACTTCTAATGCCCTGTACCACATTGATTCATTTTAATGCATCAGCACCTGAATCTGATCGTGATGATCGTTCATCTCTACTCGCAATGAGGGATGCTGCGAAACCAATTTTAGGCGCAGTTAATCGACACCAAGGTCTTCACCTAATTCTAGTGGGTTCTCTTCGTGTTCATCCTCAAGCAACTCCTGATGAACCATATTATTCTGGTTTCACACGACTTGCTCCAAGAGATGTTGCGGCTGAAGGTCAACTATGGGTTGAAGAGTCTGCATTAGAACATGCAGAACCTGAACGTCCTGTTTCGATTGTTCGAGCATCTAACGTACAAGGTTCTCTTATGTCTGGAGGAGACGGACACGGTTTGTTGCATTCATTCGCTAGAGATTCCATTTTTGGATGGGTATCTGTACCAGGAGATGGTTCATTCCCGAAGGATTTCGTCCACGTGCGTGATTTAGTTGAAGCAATTCTTGGCGTTGCGCAATCTCCTCCTCCAACTCGGGAGGCCATTGCAATAGGCACGGGTAGAGCTACTCCTCTTCGTGATGTTGCTCAATTATTCTCCGATCAAACAGGTGCTGATCCTCAATTTGGTAATGATGATTCTAATGAAGTATTTGGAGTAGTTGATTCCCAAGAAGTCCAGCACCGCTTAGGATTCCGCCCTTCAATTACTCTCGAAGAGATGGTGGCCGAAGCACTTCAGATGGTTAACTTACAGTCGGAATCTTGATGCCGAGCGACCATTCGTCTCAGTCCATGCACCTCTGTCCGTTGGACTACCGTTACGGCGACCAGTCGTTTAAGAGAATCTGGTCAGACATTGGACGACATGAGAGACAGTTAGAAGTTGAACGTGCATTGGTTTGGGCCCATCGTGAACTTGGCAGAGTAACAGATGATGATTATAATGCGGTTGCAGCAATCTCTGATACTACTTCTGTAACTATAGAGAGGGTTGCTGAAATTGAGGCGGAAACACGCCATGATATCATGGCTCTCACGAAGGCAATGGCAGAGGCGGCAGGAGACGCGGGATGGTGTATTCATCTTGGTGCTACATCAAACGATATCGTAGATACTGCAGTTGCTCTCCAACTCAGAGATTCTATTGTTTTACTACGTTCTGCTCTTTGTGATTTGATTTCAGTTACTGCAGATCTTGCAGAACGTGAGCGAGACACGGTCATGCTGGGCCGAACTCATGGGCAAGCAGCGGTCCCGATTACCTTTGGACTCAAGGTTGCTGTTTGGTTAGACGAGATGCGCCGCCATCTCATTCGACTTGATGAGGCAGCACCCCGAATTTCTGTTGGAAAGTTCCTTGGAGCTGTTGGAACTGGTGCCGCACAAGGAGAGAATGCTAGAGAATTACAAAAATTGATTCTCACCCATCTTGGCCTTGGGGTGCCTCTTGCAACCACTCAAGTTGTGGGCCGCGATAGATATGTCGAGTATGTTTCTTGGTTGGCAAATGTAGCTACTACTTGTGAGAAGATTCTACAAGAGGTTCGGAATCTTCAACGTTCAGAGATTGCAGAAGCCGGCGAGGGTTTCGATGTCAAGAAACAAGTTGGCTCGTCAACAATGGCTCATAAGAAGAATCCAATCAAGTCAGAAAATGCCAGTGGATTATCTAGAATCGTTCGTTCATTCATCATTCCAACATACGAGAATGCACTTCTTTGGCACGAACGAGATCTTGCGAATTCTTCAGCCGAGAGATTTACATTATCTCATGCCAGCACATTGTGTCATGATGTTTTGCAAAAAACGTCTCAAGTTTTGACGAATTTATGGGTAGATGCTGAAAGAATGAAGGAAAATATCGAATCCCAGAAAGGCCTAGTGATGGCTGAGAAGGTAATGATTGACTTAGTTGGCAAAGGTATCCCTAGAGACGAGGCGCACGAGATACTGAGAACAGCATCATTTCATGCTGTTGAAACAGGAGAGCATCTCAAAGACATATGTCTGAACACCAAGGAAATCATGGCAGTATTCTCTGTAGACGAAATGGACGAAATGTTCGAACCGACATCTCACCTTGGGGTGTCGGGAGAACTTGTCGACGAGGCCGTTTCTCTTGCAAGAGATGCCGTGTGTTGATGAAACCGGGCTCAGTTTTCTATACTCGATGGATGCTCCACAGTCGGTTAACATGGCTAAAGAGAAGGAACAATGGTGGAGCGATAACCATAGTGAAGACAAACTTTCAGACGCTTTCGAAGAGGCTGCATCTGAGAAACTTGAGAGAGAATCCGAGTTAGAACAGGCGAAGCATGCGTTGGAATTAGCGAAGATAGAAGCTGAGAAGGCTAGGCTTGAAGGTACTTCTCAGAGCCCTTCTCCAACACCATCTACAGATGCTTCTCCAGTAACCCCAGTAGGCAATGAGGAGGGTGGAAAAAAGCCAGGGATTCGAGACATGGGTTTCTGGTGGCTTTCTAGTGGTGAAACAATTGCAGTAATAATTGCAACTACGTTGGTTCTTGGGTCGACATTGTTGATTGGAATCTCTGCAATGGGAGAAAAAGAATGGCCGACCACAATTGGAACAGTTGCTGGTACTACTGATACTGATTGGGCAGTGGTGGATGCTACAATTTCTGGGAACGGAGTAGATAACGGAACAGCTTGGTTTGAGGATTGGGAAGAAATTGAGACAGAACATCGAAATGAAGATTGTTACTATGATGACTACGGGGATGAATATTGTGAGGTATACTATACATACACCTATCACGATGAATACACTTGTTACTCTGAGATCTTACTTCAGTGGACAATCAATGGTACAAACTATACTGATTGGGCCGATTCTCCGTGGTACACTTCTTCAACTCCTTGCTTTGAAGCCATGAAGAATCATTATCCAATAAATGGTACAATTAGGATTGAAGTTCAAGAAAGTGACCCTTCAAAATTCCAAGTATTTACTATAATCCATAGTCCTGGAGGAACCTCGTGGAAAGAAGTGCAGACGCTTTCACTGGGAGGGGGATTCAGTAATGTATACAATTGCTATTATCGCCCCCATTTCGATTATACAGTTCAAGGAGTAGACTTGCAAGGTTCATTCGCTGAATGGATTTGGGTTAGCGGCGGAGGAGATGCCACATGCCTTTCTTCCGCAAAGGAGTCTAATGGCCCAGGGTCTTCTATTGTTGTATTCTATAATCCCGAGAATCCCAATGATATCCGAACTGATCAGATTGATATGTTCGCAACGAGTCTGATGGTCACATGTGTGCCTTGCATGTTTTTCCTTCTGATTGTCTTATTCGTCTTTGTGCGTTTCAATAACACTGAACCTGGTGCATATGTGACTCGTAGGGGGCATGTCCATCACCATCGGGGGCATCATCCGAATAGTGATGTAGTAGTAATCAACAACAATTACGGCGGACATCCAGGATGGTTCAGACGTCGCTCATGGTTCAACCGTAGCCATCACAGTAGCCATCGCACTCATTCGAGAACCATTCGTTCTTCATCCCGCAGTTCAGGCGGCGGGCGCCGTTCTCGCGGAGGCCGTTCAGGTGGCGGAGGCCGTTCAGGTGGCGGAGGCCGTTCAGGTGGCGGCGGAAGAAGAGGCGGTGGCGGCCGTCGCTGATTTCATTCCCATTGATTTCAGCGCATTCGTAGCATCTCGACGCTCAACACGCGATTTTTCATCTACACCTGTTTCTGATGAATTAATTGAGGAAATAATTGCAGATGGATTAACAGAGATCGGAA
>DASCRU010000173.1:0-2104 GCA_034400015.1 Candidatus Thalassarchaeaceae archaeon
TTTTCGCCGAAAACCCCTACTCCGAATGAACGAGGATTATCAACAGATCTGCCAAGTAGTAAACAACCAGGGGGTTCTTTTGCCTCTTTCCACATTTTCACTTCCTCGATTAAGTCAGCTGTGGTAATATTGTCTGAGAAGTAGACCATCAAACGACTACCTTCTACATGTGGTCGTGCTAAATTCAAAGCATATGCCACACCTTGAGGCTCTTCTTCAATCACATAGTGAATATTTTCACCAGGTAAGCCCACACCTACATGTTGTGCAATTTGCCCAATGAATCGATTTCCAATTATTGTGATGTCTTGAATTCCAGTTCGTCGTATGAAAGCAAGAGCAAAATCAATGACAGGCCTTCTGTGGAGTGGCAACATTGCTTTTTGCATGTATCTAGTGAAAGGTAAGAGTCGAGACCCATGTCCACCCGCCACTAGAACAGCTTTCATCGACTTCTCCATGCTACTCCGCCCTTATCTTTGGTTAAGGACTTTCATCAATTTCTTTTGAATTAGAAAGCATTGGCCCACCAAAATGCCCACTTCCGACCAAATCCCCCAGTCGTTCCATTCCCGCTTCGATTAATTCTTCATCATTCTGTTCAGCATTTTCCCAGGATTGTTGCGCTGTTTTTGCTGCTTTTTCATCAGCCTCAACCTTGATTTTTATACTCCTTTCTAATTCTGCTTCCAATCCTTTGTGCTCTGTTCTCATTTGCATTCCATCAATCAACGGCATACCTGAATCGAAAGTATCAGCTCCCCCACCAAAAGCAACTCCCTTTGGGTCTTTACCTCGAGTAGTATACAGCGCTCCTCCTGACGAATCAATTTCTTTTGCTAGAGGATCAACAGACACATTCTCTATTATTTGGTCAATTTCTGATTGCCCCCCCTCTTCTTTCAAGGCATTATCATCAATTTCCCCCCCTTCTTCTGTTCTTCGTTGATAATCTGCGACTCCCCATGCGACAATCAACAAGATTGGAAACATTAGGGAGAATAAGATTGTACTAGGCATTCCAATTTGTTCTATTAAAGGTTGAATTTCAATTAAAACAGAGATAACCCATAATCCTACTAACCATGTTATTATGAGTGAAAAAATCTTGAAAATAGTGTTTTGGAATTCGTTTTCTAAATGATCTTCCAAAACATATGAATCGTCTAATTCCGTCGAGCGAGCATCTCTCCCGCTATTAGATTGCATAATGGGGATTTATTGCATGTCTTCTTCAAGTGCTCGGACCCATGCGTCGTCAACATTTCTTGGTAGGCTCGGCAATGTGATTAATCCATCTTTATTGGATTCTGAAATCATTACTGAATCAGCAACAGAAATGGTTTGATGCCTCGGAAGTCTAGCCAAATCAGATAATAAATCAGTCAACATCCCTTGAACAGTACGATTATTTTCCATTGCTTCTCGATTGACTCTTTGGGCATCTTCCATAGCCCTTGCTCGGGTATTTTCTGTTCGGCGTGCTTGCCCTTCCATTAACAAATCAATCATTCCCATTATCTGATTCCATCTTTCATTTTCGTAGTTTTGTGCCTCTCTGATCCCATCTAACATCTGATTTTGATTATCGAGAGCAACCATTGTCTCTTTCATTGCACCTGCTTGAATTGCCAAGGCTCTTCTTTGTTCATCGAGTAATTTTCTTGCTTCTGGCGCACCGATAGCATCCCTTCGTTCTAATTCATTTTCCATTCCCTTTGCAAAATGGTCTAGATGATTAAAACGATTACGAATATCGTGGAGTTCATTAGTTAAATTTTTCAAGTTTTTTGATTGATCCATACTCAATTTCTTGTAACGTTGATGATTTGAAGCATTGTAGGGAGCATCCACGAGAATCATTACAATAATTCCAGTAGTAATTGTAGGAATTGGTGCAGGCCATAGAAACCAGAGGTAGTAAGACGAGGCTAAACCGAGAATAATAGCAATAGTTCGAGGCATCTTACTATCATCTTAGTTCTCGGACTATATGATGGGTAGATGGGGGAACCCCGGGCCCCTATTAATCAGCGAAACCGAACAAACCATCGCCAAGGTGCATTATTTGATTTGAAGCAACCAAATGGTCAATCGCTTCTTG
>DASCRU010000174.1:0-3425 GCA_034400015.1 Candidatus Thalassarchaeaceae archaeon
GCCCCTCATGACCCTTCGGGCTATTTCTTTGTTAAATAAGAAGAGAAATCGCCGTCACTATCGGCTTGATTAGATATTTCTGCATTTACAGAATCATTGGGTCGTCTTCATCATCCGAAATTTTTGGTTCGGGTAAAGCAGGTGGTAAAGATGCAAATACATCTCTTACTCTTTCTTCGATTTCTACTGCCTTCTCGGCTAGTTCTGAAAGAGGAATCTCCTTTTTGATTAAATCTGAAATTGCTTCAAGGGCCAATATCGCGGCTCTTGCATCGGGAAACATTGGGTTAACGGGTGGAATGAGTGCGATTACTTCCACGCCCAAACGATCTGCTTCGGCTAGTAAATAGCCAGTAATTCCAGGAACTACACCATGTTCTACACATTCAATTCCTAACTCGTCAAGAGCGGCTCGACCAGAGTCTGTAGATGACACGCCGAATAAGCGATCACGCACTTCTTCTCCAAAACTTGGCAAAACTAATCCATCAACAACAATCAAACGATCGAAACGACCGTCTTGAAACCATTTCAAAACCGTCTCACCAAATGCTAAATTATATTCTTCAGGGAATGGAATATCACTGACAAAGGCACCCAAATCATCTCCCTGGTAGATTCTAACTGGGTGCTGTGGACGCCGCCCCCTTACCAAAGCCATTGCTGGAAATGATTCACTCAATACAGAACCTAATTGTTCTAGATCAAATGCTTTGATGATTCGATCAACTGCTATTGCCCCAACTGCACCCTTGGAGTTGAATCCACAAATTGCAGTCCCTCCAAGACGATCTGTTCTGGTTCCCTCATGCAAGGCCAGTTCAAACGGACGTGGCAGACCCATTGTTTTCCCCTCTATACTGGATTTATTGAACCTCTCGTAGATTTCAATCGGTGTATTCAGACCAATCTTCATCATTTGGTCCACGCCACCACCAGACACCTACCTCATCTTTCCACCATTCAGTTCCATCTTCATCTACGTGGTAATCATCAGACTGTGTGTAATCTTCTTCCTCAGGTTCTTCCTCAGGTTCTTCCTCAGGTTCTTCCTCAGGTTCTTCCTCAGGTTCTTCCTCAGGTTCTTCCTCAGGTTCTTCCTCAGGTTCTTCCTCAGGTTCTTCCTTGTCCTTAGGTGAAGACTTTCGGCGACCCTTCATTGAAACTGATGACGGGCGTTTGCCTTGTTTCATGAGCTCATCCAATGGGACACCTTTGGGAATTTCTGAATCAAATCCTGTTTGATTTGCTTCACCTGAAACAGCCAAAGGCATGGCACCTAATTCATCTTCTTCATTCATATCTTCTTCATCAGCTGAACCACGTAGAACAACAACTCCGATGACCAAGACAAGGAGGACTCCCCCTACGATTGCACCAATAATCAACATTGAATTATCAGATTCTACTTCTTCGGGAGTTGATATCTCTTGTTCAACATCATCCGATTGGAATGAGAAATTCAAAGAAAACGATGAAGAATTAGAAACATAATCAGGGGCGGTGATATCCAGCGTGATTTCTAAAATTCCATCACGGAATGAACCACTATCACGAACTGTAAGAATAAGGAATCTATCTTCATCAGAAAATAAACTGAATGAGGACCCTAAATCACCATCTATATCGACGCCTTGGACACTGAAATCAAAATCCATATTCACAAATACGGTTATCTCATTGGGATTATGCACAGTACATTGACGAGTATTTACTGCTGGACTACCAGTCCACTTTGTCACATTATTGGGTATAATCCATGACTGTTCACCACAATCAATCGTAAGAGACAACAAATCAGGATCTGGGGATGGATTTGGTGTGTTATTTCCTGTGCCTGAATTTCCACCGTTGTCATTTTCCTCATGGAATGGGAGAAGGTCGACACTAATGATGGAGGGGGACATCAACATCCAAAACGGGGCTGTTGCGCTATCATATTCGAATACAATTTCGCCGCCGCCAGGATAAACCACATTGTTTTCTAAAAACCCATTCGCAGCAACGAATGAAATGCCATTGGTTGAAGAAACGCCATTGGTTGCATTGCCTAATGTCCACGAGAAGGGCAATCCTTGAATCAAGTTGAGATCATTTGCATTTGTGCTCACTTGGAGACGAGCTAAACCAGAATTATCCGGATTCAATTGTATTGAAGAATCAACTGCAACAACTGTAGAAGATGCGGTGCTGACCATTGATGCGCTTGCGGTACTTCCTAAGATTGTCTGGCCAGTTATTGATTCAATTCTTTCTGAAAATGTGGCAGTTAATTGGACCTCGCCGAGTAACCTTCCATTGGTATCTAGAAGATTGCCCCATGTTTGGTCGACAAAGGTGATTTTTCCGGCTGAATCTGTGGTTCCATCCATCGAAATCTGAATTGTTCCATCAGACATCAATAGATTGACTGATTCGCCAGTAGCAGGTGTTCCTTCCATGGATAATGTTGCATCAATGACTACTGTGTCGGTTCTTCCTGCTGCAGATATTGATGATCCTAATACAATCATATCGGATGGAGTAGTTACAGAAATAGTGAGTGACGTGGTTTTAGCAGTGTCATTGAATGTTCGAACTGGCCCTACTGTTGATACATTTGGTTCCAAATTCCCCGCTACATCTACTGCTACAACTGCAACATATAGATCGGTGTTATCGATGATGTTTGTACCTAAATCGGCTACTGAACCAGTATTATCCAAGCGATCTGACGTAGAAGTTACGACGACGGAAGAATTACCAGCAGTAAGATTTGCAACAGGTGAACGAGTGGATGCATTGGTGAAAGGAACAGTATCAACAAAAACAAGATGGTGGTGAACATCTTCAGAAACACTGTCGTTCCAATTTATCATTAATCTCCCACCTTGATCTGAAGGAGCGTCTGCTGCAGTCACATTAGTGGGCCCAACTGGCGGAGTGGTATCTGGAGGAGGTGGGTCAATGGTAATCGTCAATTCGTCTGAAAGATTGGATTGGACTCCATCTGCATGCAAAGCACGAACATAGTAATTATATGTCCCAATGGAGAGTGCTTCATCAACGAAAATAGTAATTTGACTTGTGGAATAAGGTGTAAGTAAATTCAGACTCTCGCTTCCAAAAGTTCTGAAAATTTGATATTCAATAAATGTGGAGAGTTCATGAGACCCTGTAGCATTCCATTGGAAGGCAATATACGGGGACGTTAGATTTACTGCAAACTCAGTTGGAACTGTTGCTTCAACGAGAATTGGTTGAGTTGGAAGATCAATATTGCTAGCACCTGGAATATGATTGAGTAGCAGACTCTGAACGAGAATTATTCCATTTGTGGTTGAATTAAATTGCATCGGAACGGTGAAAGAGCCAGTTCCCGCTATCATTTCACGATTGATAGATGAACTCAAATTCCCATATCCGGGGTTTTGATTAACAGTCAA
>DASCRU010000175.1:0-2058 GCA_034400015.1 Candidatus Thalassarchaeaceae archaeon
TATGAACGTTCCCGGAAATTCTATCTTTTTCGGACTTCTATAATCACATGAATCATCAAGTATCGAGTCTGATGTCTTGAGCCATGGACAGGTCAACAGGACGAGTCCTAGTGACTGGCGCATTGGGCCAAATTGGTACAGAATTAGTTGAAGCATTAAGCCAGAAGTATGGGAGCGAGAACGTTATAGCAACTGATATTCGTGAATCTGATAATTGTCAAATTCTCGATGTAATGGATAAAAAAAGGATCGAAAAATTGGTGATTGGAGAGGATATTTCGGAAATCTATCATTTAGCAGCATTACTCTCTGCGACTGGAGAGAAAAATCCTGAATTATGTTGGAAAATCAATGTTGACGGATTAGAGAATGTAATTTCTGCTGCGAAAAAGAATGCTTGTCGTGTATTTTCACCTTCATCCATAGCTGTTTTCGGGCCAGACTGCCCAAAGAAGGCCCCACAACTAACTCCTCTTAATCCATCCACAGTTTATGGGAAAACCAAGGTTGTTGGAGAACAATTAGCAATGTCTTCGGGAATTGATATGCGAGGTATTCGATATCCTGGCCTAATTTCCTACAAGGCACCTGCTGGAGGAGGAACCACAGATTATGCTGTTGAAATATTCCATGCAGCACTAGACAATGGTCACTACGAATGCTTCGTCCGTGAAGATACTAGATTACCAATGATGTACATGGATGATGCAATCCGTGCCACTTTGGAATTGATGGAGATTCCTACTAATGAATTGAGTAATGCAAGAGGAGGATACAATATCTCGGGTTGTTCCTTCACTGCAGGTGAATTAGTTCAAAGCATTCAACGACATTTATCCGACTTCACATGCACATTCAAACCCGATATCAGGCAGACATATGCTGACTCTTGGCCAGATGAAATTGTTGATGATGTCGCACGAAAAGAATGGGGTTGGAACCCTGAATTTAATTTGGATAAGATAGTTGATGAAATGATTGAAAATCTTCGAAATCAATCGTCATCCTGACCTAATTGAGATTGCCAATCAGGAGTCTGAGGATCTTGTTTGGCCCATAGGATATCTCCTATACGGAGTACTGTAATTGCAGATTCAGTTGCACCAATTAATGCCTGTCGGGTTGTCCTCATTGGTTCAATAATTCCCCTTTCATACATGTCGTGAACACTCCTATCTGTAACATCAAGCCCCAACCAATCATTGTCATCAGATGCTTGTGCAGCAGTAATTTCTAAAATTCGATCTAGGCCATCCAATCCAGCATTATTTGCAAGAGCACGTGGAATGCATTCCATTGCTGCTGCATACGCTTCGACTGCTAACTGTTCTCTACCAGGAATCGTAGTTGAAAATGCCCTTAATCTACGGGCAAGAGCAATCTGAACTGCTCCACCTCCAGGTAGAATGGATTGATCTTCTACGAGGCCACAAGCTACTCCAATAGCATCTTCAAAGGCTCTCTGAGTCTCTTGAAGAATCGATTCGGTTGAACCTCTGATAATTACTGTTTGTCCTGAACCGATTGAACCATGAATTCGAACATGATCAATTGATTCCCAACTCTCTTCCTTCACAGATTCAAAGGTCCCAAGTGACTCGGCATCAATCCCTCTAGTATCTCTAACAATATTGGCGCCACATGCTCGAGCAATTAATTCAAGATCGTCTCTTTCCACCCTTCGGTAGGTTACAATTCCTGCATCACGTAACATTGGTATTGCATCATCATTAACACCATCTCGGACAATCAATAAATTCGTTCCTACTTCTGCAATTAACTTCACTCTGTTTTCTAATTCCTTCTTCTGACGTTCAATAAAACGTGCCAGCATCCCCGGTTCAGTGATTTTTATTGTGGCATCTAAAGACAATTCCTTCGGGTCTAAACCACCATCCAGAACCAACACTTTTCCAGACATCAGTCGATCAGGAGTCTGAGAATCCAAGCGTGTCTTCCTCATTACAATTCCATCTATTCTCTCTGAATCTGAAATTCGGCCACCTCGAATGGTAATTCTTTTGATGTCTTTAGGATCAATGATTTCACCATTAGATC
>DASCRU010000176.1:0-1990 GCA_034400015.1 Candidatus Thalassarchaeaceae archaeon
CAAAGCGTTCCTTGAGAAACGCACACCAGTTTTTACTAATCTTAACGAAGAGGAATGATAGATTTCATTTTTGTTCTGATGTGACTTCATTTCTCCGCAATTGAAATACTCGAAATGCTACTGCTAAAACACATGTTCCAGCAGTAATATTGGCAAAAATCAATGCAACTGATTGAACTAAAAATCCGTATATCAACCATAAAACCAAGGTGAAACAAATCGTTAGAATAGTTGGCATGGAAATACCTTCATGGAGATTTTGAAACCATACTCGATGAAGTTGAGGTACCCATGCAATTACACCAAGAACTCCCGCTAGAAGCCCAATTCCTTCAATGAATTCTGAAGAAACCATGGTAATTCCTCAGAGGTCATGATGACGATCTACTTTCTCACCTGAACTCCAATCATAGATCCCCATGCCAGATTTCTTCCCAAGAGAGCCCTCTTCCACTAAGCGTATCAAAAGAGGATGGGGCCTATATCGTTCATCACCAAAAGCATCTGCCAAGTTGTTCAAAATATTACAACGAACATCTAATCCAACCAAATCAGTTAGTTCTAATGGACCCATAGGATGACGATAACCAAGGCACATTGCAGCATCTATATCTCTAGCAGAAGCCACTCCGTCTGCAAGCATTCGAATTGCTTCATTCCCTAAAACTACACCTAATCTACTCGTTGCAAAACCAGGGACATCACGGACCAAGATTGCGGTTTTTCCAAGATTTTCCGCAATCAACTGAGCTTGTGAAATAGTATCTTCTGATGTTTCTTCATGCTTGATTAATTCAAGTAAACTCATGATTGGAACTGGATTGAAGAAATGCATGCCAATTACTCGATTTGGCCTTTGAGTAACTGATGCAATTTCGTGAATCGACAAGCCGGACGTATTTGTCCCAAGAATCGCATGTTCGGGAGCATGTGCATCAATTTTAGAGAATATTTCTTGTTTAAGCTCTAATATTTCAGGAACTGCTTCTATGATTAAATCCGCTTCTGAAACAGCAGATTCCAATGAATTCGACCTATGAAGATTCGACTCCCACTCCTTCTTTTGATCAGGAGTAGTCTTGCCTCGTTCGATTCCTTTGTTCCAGAATGAGTCTATTCTAGCCATTCCTCGGTCCAAACCTTCTGGAAAAGCATCGTGAAGATTGGTTTTCCATCCAGCCTGCGCGCAAATTTGAGCGATTCCCGCGCCCATTGTACCTGCTCCGATTACAGCTACAGTTCGAATATTCATCTCATTCCCTTCCGTAAGCTGCCAATGCCGCTTGGAAAAGCCTCTGTCTTGGAACATCATGTTCTAGAAAGCAAGTAAAGGGAGCTAAATCCTTCAGAAGTTCGATTGTTCCGACATATGCTCCATAAATGAAGGGGTCCGCATTCTTGGTATCTGGGATTTCAAAACCTAACTTGGCTAATCCTTTACGAGTATCATCGTCCCAAATAGTATAGGTATGACTAGTAAAATGAAGATAAGCAGACAATCGACGAAGATCGCTTGTTAAGATATCATCTAGACTTTCAAATAATAATGTATCAGGATACCGAATAGCTAAGAGAAATAATCTGAGCATAATTTCTTGTTCACCATTAATTTCTCTTTTTTCAAGCCCCATCCATTCATCAACCATATCCAACATTTGATTTGAATACGGGCGGCGAATTTTGTACAGCAGTTCTTCGTATCCTAGTGAATCCTGTTCAATGCTGTGGTGATATGAATGAAAAAGTTCTGGAACTCTAGAAAAGAAGGGTTTGAGTCGGTCCTTATCTACTGCAAGTAGGGCAAGAGTCTGCATTCAGTCACTTCCAAATTACCAATTTTCTTTCCATTCGCGATATTGAATCCATTCAACACCAGGGGCCATGTATTCTTCCATTAATTTGCGCTCATCTTCTTCAGAAGGAAGTGTTACGCTTAGGTAATCTTCCCATTCTGCATCAGTTCCTTCAAATTCTTCACCTTCTACAGTAA
>DASCRU010000177.1:0-3013 GCA_034400015.1 Candidatus Thalassarchaeaceae archaeon
GAATGGCCAAATTCAACCCATATTGTTGCAAATATTCCATATCAAATTTCCAGTCCTTTGATAGATCGAATTAGTAGATTGTCCGTGAATGAACGACCTAGATGTGTTGTTTTATTGGTTCAACAGGAATTTGCTGAAAGATTATCTATGCAAGGAGGCCCTGATTCTATGGGTTCATTAGGTTTGACTACTGCATTAGATTGGGATGTGACTCTTGGCTCAGTTGTCCATCCTCATTGTTTCGTACCATCTCCAAGGGTTCATTCTCGATTGGTTAGGTTGACACCTAGAATCGGCGGACCAGATGATGACTTTAATCGAAAATTACACCGAATCGTCGTCCGTCATATTTTCGAACAGCGTCGTAGAAAGGTTCGAAGTAGATTGAAAGAAGTCCCAAAGAGAATACAGCGTGTTCAAGGATGGTATCGTTCAAGGTGGAAATCAGCAGTTCATTCCCTTGAAGAAAACCCACCACTCAATCTGGATGCGCGTCCTGATGAAATCAGTCCAGAAGAATGGATTGATTTAATCAGAGAATTACAGCGGTTTGAACCCGAATCTGACCCTCTTTTCACGTCGGATTGATAGCGAACACCCGTCTCGCATAGTCTGCACACGACCCTAGGTCGGTCCAAGATGGGTTCAATAAAGGTCGAATGCAAGATAATGTAAGGAGGGGATTTAATGGCCAAGAAGGACACCTATCTCGCGCTACTTCGTAGAGGTTTAGATGAATCAACAGCAGAGATTCTTGCCGATGCAGGTTTGAAGATTGGTGAGATAAAGAAACTCTCTCAAGATCAACTTGAACAAAATTATGGTCTCAAACCTGAAATTGCTAGTAGCGTTATCGGGGCGATTCAATCCGGTCCCCGTGATTCTGGAAAACAGCGTTTCCTTGCAGAAGTTCTATCTGAGAAAAAGGAAATGGATCGTATTGATGAGCAACGATTCAAGCGACAACAGAAGGATGTAATCTCTGAGATTAATGAGAATAGAGAACGTTTACGAGTCGCAAGGCTTGAAGAATTCAGAGCTCAAAAGGTAATTATGAACAGGCTGGGGAAAACCATTGAGTTGATTGTAAAGATTGAAACCAATCATGACAACGAAACCAAGGATGAGCAGAGAAACAAAATGCGAGATCAGTTGGAAACTAGAGGGTTAGAAGCAGCTCGAGATCATGAGATGTTGGAACTGGTGGGTACCCCACAAGACATAGTAGATTTCCGTAGAAAGATTGTTCCAAAGATTACATTACACGCTTGCCCAGAATGTAACGATGATCTAGAACCGGCTGGAAGTAGTCGAAATCTCGATGATTCCAAGAATTTTTCATTCATTTGTTGGGAGTGTGGTCATGAATTCATGGCTCCAATGGGTACAGTAGTTGAGAAGACATTGGAAGAATCTAGGGTTACAATATCTCCTGATACTCCTCCTCGGTTGCCTGTATACGAACCACCAAAGGATGCGAAGGCACCTACAGTTGCAGACATGCTTCGCGCAGATTTGGAAGCTACAGGAGCGAGTGCTGATGAGGCAGAAGCAGCAGTTGAAGAGAGTACAATTACCGGAGGTCTGATGAGTATCGATGAATGGATTGATCAAACTCTAGCAGTTCATGGTTACATTCAGGCCCAAGAACATCGAGAGGATTTCATTATCAGTACAGGAGCAGGTGCTACTAAATTCAACAAGTGGATGAAGAAGGCAGGCCTCTATTTCAACAAGCAAACTGGCCGTTGGACTCGTTGGGAAGATAGGTGAGAATCCAATGCCGGGTCCCGTGATCCGTTTCCGTCGTTCATCACTCCATCTTGTTTCGATAGAAGTTCATGAAGATGAAACAATATTAGAAACAGCAAGAAGAGCAGGCCTCGAAGTACCTTCGAATTGTACATCTGGTACATGTGGAACTTGTATGATGCGTTTAGTATCAGGATGTGTTTCTGGATTGACCCCACTCCCTGTAGGTTTAGATGATGATTTAGTGGCTGAAGGTGCAATATTAACTTGTATTGGTCGAGTTGAAGAATCATCAGAAATAGATGTCATTCCCCCATTATGATGTGATAAAATGGATGATCCTATCACCATAGTATTGCTATTGGTGAATCTGTCCATTTTAGGATTCGTAACTTGGTGGCTTTCTAATCGAGTACGTTCTAAGTTGAATGAAGTTGAAGATAGGCACCGAAAGAGATGGCAAGATGATGAGAATGAGTGACTATCTCTTTAGCCACCCTCTAGCCCAAAAGAAAGTTAACATCAAGGTAGCAAAAACAGCCATTAAAAAGAGGATTTGATGAATCGTCAGAGGATTTGTATCTGAACCAAATGCTTCTACATTCATACCGAAAATACCTGCGATCAGAGTTAAAGGAAGTAATACTGCGGACATTATGGTTAACGTTGTCATCACTTCAGTAAGACGTTGATTTGATTCTGCTAGTATCATTGATGATTGTGAAAGATATGTATCTCGAGTAGAGGCTGCACCAGAAGAGAGATTTTCTACTCGATCGGAGAGACCTCCAATTTGATCAGACAAATCGAAGAAGAAGACTTCTAACTCGCTAGTAGCAAATCCTTCTTCAGGGCGTAGCATATGTCTAACAGTTCTTCGAAGAGGCAATGTAGATTTGGAGACCTCTCTGAGGTCCTGCTTCATATCATGTAATTGTTCTAACAAGTTTGGATATCTGTTATGGGGATCAATAACCCGGTCTTCAATATCCTCTAATCTTTCGTTAAACATCTCTAGTAGGTTATACCAATCATCTGCAATAGCATCAAGTAGTTCGTAAACAAGATAAGTTGCCCCTAATGAGGTTCTACTACGCACCCTCCTTGATTTATGTCGGCGTTTGAAATCAGTGATTGCTCGAATAGTAGAGTGTCGAACTGTAACTAAGAGGTTATCTCTTACGAAGATAAATACATACTCTGTATCTAAATCAGAGTCAGTATCTCTTGCTCTTACAACAAGGAATTTATGGTCATCATA
>DASCRU010000178.1:0-13077 GCA_034400015.1 Candidatus Thalassarchaeaceae archaeon
GAAGCCGATGCTCGATTTGGTTTCGAACTGTATCAGGGCGGTCCTCCAAAACATTCTGAAATCCGTGTAATCAAGATTGGTGATTTTGACATTCAGGCATGTGGGGGAACTCATCATGATGATGCAGGAATGGTTGACTACATTCGTGTAGTTAGATCCACTCTTGTTCAGGATGGGGTCGAGCGATTGCATATATTGGCAGGTCCAGCAGCGAGAGAGCACGCCAAAAATCAGGAGGATTTACTGACTGGGTCGGCAGATGTACTTGGAGTTCAGCCTGACGATCTCCCTACAGCAGTAAATCGATTCTTTTCGGAATGGAAAGATCAGAAAAAGAGGATCGAGTCCCTAGAAGCCGAAATTGTTCGCCTCAGAACATCTGGTGGAGGAGGTGGCACATCAGATGTAGATGGAGTTCGGATTGTAGTCATGGAAGTTGAAGGTGGAATGAAGCAGATGCAAGCTATGATCAAAGAACTAACACTTGACCCATCTGTACCAACAGTCGCAGTTCTCGGTAGCCGTGATGGAGGTGGTAAATTGCTTGTTGCAGTTACAGAAGATACAGTGGCAGCAGAGAGAGTAGATGCTTCAGCATTCGTCAAGGAAATTGCATCACATATTTCTGGAGGAGGAGGTGGAAGGCCAACATATGCTCAGGCCGGTGGTTCCGATTCCAATGGCTTGGATGCCTCGTTAGATGCAGCTCGTAAGACTCTCGGGATTTAGTCCAATTTTTTCATCAATAGTGGCTCTAAAGAAAATAGTCCTGCTTGAAGTGAGAGCATCATAGCCCATTCTAGAAGTGCAGCAATTTCTAATTGCATGAAAAATAGAGGTATTGGCATCGCTAACCAACAAAATATTCCGATTCTAAGCCCCCATGTCCGCATTGCTAACGAAGAAATACCAAAGGTCGTTTGTTTGTCTTCTAAATCCCTACACGACAAGTGTACGCTCCCTAACCATGCCAATGAACCGCTGAAAATTATGCCTGCAAAGTATGCATGAATCAATGGTTCTTCGATGAAAGAGAAGTGAACAATTCCCATTAGAGATAAACCAACTATACAACCCATCCCAACAGCGACTCTTCTTGTTAATGTTCCATCAAATGGGAGAATTCCATTTTTCCCATGTAATCTGCGGACTAAACATAAAATGAGAATCCCTGTTAGTGAAAATCCAATCTGGAAAACATAGATCTCAGGGCTGAAAACACCTCCTGATGAAATGAAGGGAGGAAGACCTGTGAATACGAATTCTTCAAAGAATGGTTGGAATGCTTCCGTCAAATCAAATTGACCTTCACGTGGGCCACCTCCCGTTTGCATGAGGATTTGGGTAGTAATGGAAGTTAGAATTGTACATCCCACCAATAGACGAATATGAAATTCCTCAAAAAATGTTGAAATTTTCATGCATTTCCCTCTAAGTTTTGTAATGCTTCTAATGCTTCTTTATCGAATATTGAAGCGGCTTTCTGAATTGCTTCCGTTAATGAAAACCATCCACCTTCTTCGATTTCATCAGGCTTAGGTTGAATTTCTGGACGATGGTCTAAGTCCACAAGATAGGTGAATGAAACATATTGTATTCCTTCACTACTGAAAATTTGTTCTTGAATATGGCAGAAATCATCTCCAGGATGTGCCTCTCCTGATTCACCCATTGGGTCAGCGATTACGATATCAATTCCCATTTCTTCGTATGCTTCCCTGATAGCTCCAATTCGTGGATGTTCAGAATAATCCAGATATCCTCCAGGTAATGTCCAGAATCCCTTGAAATGTCCTCTTAGAACCTTGCCCAGTAAGACCAGGCCATCTGTATCCCTGATGATTACTTTGGATACCAATCGATGCATTGTACGATATACTGATTCTCTAGCGAGAGGATGCACGGCTGAGTCGGATATGACATAATCTTTCCATGCCCAGTTTGCGGGCCAATCAATGATTGGAGTGGCGTATATTACAGAGTAGATATCTGTCCCATTATCCATTGTATTGATTCTTTTTTGATTCCATTTGATTCCCATTTTCTCTACTTCTTCTTCTGTAGGTAAACGGATAATCCACCCCTCTTTTCCGGTGTCTGTTCGTCCTGGAACTGGTATTTGTGGACCAATTCCATCAGCATCCACGAGTAGCAATTTACCATCATGCTCCAGGTGAAGATGACGCAGGCCCATGCCCTAAGGCGGGGGCAGTCAGTCATCAACCCGACGATTATTCAAGAATCAAAATTATAATTATGAAATGTGTTGAAATGATTATCCTAGAAGGTCACTTACTGCATCACGTTCTTCGAGAAGTGCAGCGACATTCTCGTCAATCTTCGCCTGTGCGAACGCGTCAACTGGGAGGTCTTCTACCACAGTCACTTGTCCACCTTCGCATCGGCATGGGAAACTAAACACAATCCCTTCGGGTACTCCGTACCAGCCCTCTGAACGCAGCGAGACGGATACGATACGCCCGTTCGATCCTTGCCACCAGTCACGCATGTGGTCCACAGCAGCCGATGCCGCAGATGCGGCGGAAGAGGCACCGCGGGCCATAATAATCGATTTTCCACGTGTCGCTACGGTATCGAGGAAGGAACCTTGGAGCCAATCACTATCGAACAAATCGGTAGCTGATTTACCGTCGACAGTCCCAAAACGTGGGTCAGGGTACATCGTGTTCGCGTGGTTACCCCAGATGAATACGTCCTGAACCTTCGATGCTGGGACGCCAGCACGTTGAGCCATCAGACCTACCGCACGATTCTGATCGAGGCGTGTCATGGCGGTAAACTGTCGAGAGGATATGCCTGGTGCGTTGGCTGAGGCGATCAGCGCATTGGTATTGCAGGGATTACCCACAGTGATAACTTTGACATTGCGTGAAGCTACTGCATCTATTGCCTTGCCCTGGCCAACAAAGATAGGTCCGTTGGCAGCAACTAGGTCTGACCTATCCATGTCTTTTGTCCTCGGGCGTGAACCAACGAGGAATATCGCATCAGCATCGTTAAACGCAATCTCTGCGTTATCGGTGCCTATAATGTCGTGAACCAACGGAAACGCTGAATCTCTTAGTTCCATAATCACACCATCAAGGCGCTGCATACCAGGGGGGATTTCCAGTAACTGCAGAATTACTGGTTGATTTGTTCCAAAGCAATCTCCACTTGCGATTCTCCACAACAAGGCGTATCCAATGTTTCCAGCCGCTCCAGTGACGGCAACTCGTATCGGTGTTTGAGTTGTCATGCTCAGGGGCGTGAATTGGCTGCCTATGACGGTTGCCCCCATGGAATAGGATATTTCAAGAGTGAAAACAATGAGTTTTGCTTATGGAGGGGGGTAAAAAACGTCCTGGCTGGGCTTTGCTACTATTGGTCCCCGCTCCTTCGATTGGCGTAATTTCGAATGGCCTTCTTGCAGAATCAGATATTGCTGGGTTAGCATTTATTGGTCTTGCAATCTGGGCATTATGCAAGGTCTGGATCCTTGGATTCCCGACCTTTTGGCATACCCGGATTGATGGGGGGGAATATGGGGCATCAAGATTACCGGAAGATTCTGGTTTTCGTCCTTGGGCAGAAGGCCTTGGAATAGGGGTAGTGCTTTCGATTACTTTGGGAGTCACTTTATTACTCGCTAGGCCATATGTAGATATTGAGAATCTTGGGGCTTCAATTCGAGCTGTGGGCTTGGATTCCTGGGCGATGGTGATTCCAGCAGTTTTGTTCTGGGTCTTTGTTAACAGTGTAATCGAAGAATATGTGTACAGGTGGTTCATTACAGAACAGGCATCTACTCTATTCAATGGCGATCCTCTTCGTTCTGGGGCCCTATCGGTCTTTGCTTTTACTCTCCATCATTTTGTTGCCGTAGCATTGGTCGCTCCAGTTTGGATTGCATTACTTGCTGCTTCAGCAGTGGGCGTTGGAGGTGTTGCATTTTCTTGGCTTTATCATCGTCATAATTCCATTTGGCCCGCATGGGCATGTCATGCTGTCCTCGATGTTGTTGTCTTTGGAGGTGTGGCTTGGATTGCTTTGGTGGCTACATGAGAATCAATTGTTGAGGCATAGGGTTCAAGTGCCGAATTCCGGTGGCGAGAACATCTTGTTGATGGGGTATTAATGATGGATTATGTAGTGCTACTGAAGCAGGTTCCAAAGCCTAAGGAGATGAGGGTGACTGCCGAAGGCACACTCGACAGAGCATCGGCCCCTAGCCAGATTAACCAAGACTGTCAACATGCACTTGAATTGGCACTTTCACTCAAAGATGCATATGGTGGACGAGTAGTTGTTGTTTCAATGGGCCCTCCGAATTTCCAAATGTCTCACATTACAGCATTGGAGCGAGGTGTCGATGAAACAGTCCTTTTGTCGGATAGGAAACTTGGAGGTTCAGACACATGGTCTACGGGTTATGCATTGTCTGGCACTCTGAAACATCTTGGTTACGCATCTGATCGAAATGATTGGGTCATAATGGGTGGACGGCAAACTACCGATGGAGACACTGCACATGTGCCTAGTCAAGTTGCTGAGAATCTAGGTATTCCTCAAGTGACATTAGCAGAGACATGTGAGATCGACTCATCCTTTGCGACAGTTCGTAGGATTGTTGAGGGTGGAAGTATGGACCTTAGATTGCCTCTTCCTTGTATGTTATCTATCGCTCCTACTGCAGCTCCTCTAAGGGGTCGAAATATGAAGGCTGCAGTAACAGTAAAGAAACATGTTACCAAAGATGACCGTGGTAAGGATGTATTCAAGGAAGGTGCACCGATATTCCGACTTTTGTCTGCGGATGATGTTGGATTAGATGAAGCGAAGATTGGGCTTTCTGGTTCTCCTACAATTGTTGCTGCAGCACCTAAAGTTGAGAAAGCCACTCGTGATCTTCAGATTACAGATGTTGAAAGCATTCAATCTATAGTGGAGGGATGGGAATGACAGATTGGCCTGAAGATGCAACTATTCAGCGTTTTAGTGATGCAACATCCTCTGAAGGAGTCATGGTTTTTGCAGAGATGGTTGACGGTGAATTACTCAATGTAGGACGTGAACTCATTGGACCAGGAAGGGAGATGGCTGACCAATTAGGAGTTTCTCTAACCGCTATTCTGATTCATCACGACGTTGGTTCTGCACCACAGGATTTGATTTCATTGGGAGCAGACAAGGTAGTTGTAGTCACAGATCCCCGACTTGAAAATTTCACAACTCTTCCTTTCGCACGAGCCCTCTCTGATTATCTATTGAACGTCCATCGACCTGAGATTCTACTGATGGGGGCAACAACTACTGGTAGAGATCTTGCTCCTCGTGTAGCAAGTCGTGTTGATGCAGGAGTTACTGCGGATTGTACTAAGTTGAGCGTTGGTCCTTACTACCATCGTAAAACAAACACAGTCACTACTCACATGCTTGAAGCTCATCGTCCTTCATTTGGTGAATCCAAATTAGCTTGTATCATGTCTAATCCTCAACAACTGTGGGCGCCTGCAATGGCTACAGCCCGCCCAGGGATTTTCGTTGCTCCTAGTGCAGATTCTTCAAGGTCAGGTGTAGTTGAGGAATTCACACCAAACTGGACAGACAGTGATTTCGATGTCGAAGTTATCGAAGTTCGCCGTGGGGGTGGTGAAAGAGTTGAATTGGGTCATAGTAAGATTATCATTTCCGGTGGTATTCCTTGCGGACAGACTGGGTTCAGAGAAATCCATCAATTGACTGAATCACTCAAGTCAAAGGGCATTGATGCAGAATGGGCTGCCAGCAGAGCCGCAGTAGATGCAGGATATGCTCCGAGTACTCGACAGATCGGACAGACTGGCCAGAGCGTCAGGCCCCCTGTTTATGTCGCCGTTGCAATCAGTGGAGCACCTCAACACATGGCAGGGATGAAGGATAGTGCACGAATTATTTCAATCAATACTGATGAGAATTGTACAATGGTACAGTCGTCTGACGCAGCAATTATTGGAGATTATAGAGAGGTTCTTCCCTCATTGATTGCTAAAGTTGATTCTGGATTCACCTTTGGACTTTGATTAAATCTAGGACATACGTTCTAACTGCCAATCAGTTAGATTTTCTAGCACGGTTTTAGATTTTGAAGGAGGTAGTTTGGAAAGGTGACCATGGGCTTCTGCATGATGTTCCATCGCTCTCTTTTTTCCATATTCAAGGGATCCAACATTTTCCATTTCTGAAATTGCTTCAGACAGCCGTTCAGCTCCTTCTTCCCCGTTCCCAAATATAGCATGGAATGTTGGGAGTTTGTTAGGATCTTGATTGAGAGCATGTATCGCCATCAGAGTTCTCTTTCCTTCTAGTACATCACTACCTGCTGGTTTTCCAAGAGTTTCTGTATCTCCTGTAATGTCGATTAAATCGTCCATGAGTTGGAAACATAATCCGGTCTCAAGCCCCCATAGTCGACAGGTCTCCTGAATATCTTGACTCGCACCTGCTAGCATTGCACCCGTTTGTGCGCATGTTTCGAACATTGCTGCCGTCTTGCCTGAAATCATTGTAAGATATTCTTCTTCAGATACTTCATCGGATCTATTTTCAAAATCCATATCCATTTGTTGACCTTCTGAGACTTTGCGAACCATTCGTCCAATCACTCTAACCAAATCTCTCATGACTTCATCCTTGATGTCTTGAGATTCTGCAATCATCTCAAAAGCAAGAGCCAGCATTGCATCTCCTGCATTGATTGCGGTTGGTAGGTCGTATGCAATGTGTACTGCGGGACGCCCTCTTCGGATTGGGTCGTTATCCATAATGTCGTCATGGACTAAGGTGAAGTTGTGAATGATCTCAATCGCTGCCCCTAGGTCATGATGCCCATTGTGATGGTGGCCTACAGCTTCCCCAACTAGGCTTGGAAGTACTGCACGAAGTCGCTTCCCTCCACCTTCGATCAGGTGCATCATTGCCCCGCCTAACCTTGGTTCTGTACTTTTTTCAATTGCTCTGGCGATACATTTCTCTGCAGCAACGCGATGTCGATCCATAATTGAAAGACCAGCTCGATCTGGACGTTCTTCCACGAAACGATGAATCATGCCATCCACATGTGGATTCATGTCGTCAATATCTTTCCACCATTTGTTTAGTAGGTTGATTCTAATGAGGTCGAACCACGGTGCAATGACCAATTTTCCTGCGTCATGGTCTTCCACCATTGAAGCAAGTTCATCTTGACTAACCCATCTTGTTTCTTCGATTTCATTTGGATTGGGATCCACATCTACATCTGCTCGAACAACCATAATGTGATCAATTTCGTGTTCGACCCAAATATCATTCATTCTCGCCATGTATTCCATTCGTGTAACGAAAACAAGATCTTTGGCAGGAATAGTTCCGGCAGGAATTCCTAACTCTTGTTCCATCTTCCTAATGGCAGCATTCCTCACTCCACTGGCATCTTCGGTTTCTCTTTCCCCTTCGATGTCTAGAGGATGACTGCAACATGAGTTTGCCCATACACCAGGGAATGTGATTTTGTCACTAGCTCTTTTTTGTAATAGTAAACGGTTTTGTGAGTCAAAAATTAGTACGGAGAATGCACGATGCCGTAATCCTGCCCCCCTATGGCAATCCAATTTGGAAGCAGAACCAATAGGAGTATCTTCAATATCGACGAGAATGCACATCTCATCCATCATTCCTGCCTGATCAGGGTCTTCGCCTTCGAGTAATACTGGTTCCCTCATATTGCCTCCCCTCCTGTCTCACGATGTGTGGTCTCGCCTATAATCGAACGGGGTTAGATAGAATCCTCGTGCCAACCGATTCAGAGCCGATACATGCGTCGAATACCCTTTCTGGCCTTGTACCGTCTACGAACCAGACATTGCTGACGGTTTCAGAAATTTGTGCTGCTCGAATTGCTTTGTATTCGATTCCTCCTGTAACGTCATGTTCTGAATCGTGTTTTCCACCAAAACCCATGGACATGTCCCAATAGGGGATCAGTATTGAGTTTGGATTGTCTGGTGGATGTGACATTATGCCATCACAATCAGCCAACGCGAAAACACATGAATCTACATCCCTCCATTCAGTAGCTATTCTGAACATGAGGTCATCACCAGATAGAATCCCAAAACCTTGGATGGGGTCATCGACTACATCTCCGTGAACAATAGTCAAAACATCTGAATCTAGGAAACTCAAATCACCTGAGAATTCGGGACCTGTACCACTAGCCCAAAGGTGTGGGTGGAAGACATTGAAATCAACATCTAAATTAGTAAATTCTGAGGTTAATAATTGGTTGAGTTCTTTCATATCTGAGCGCACCTGTTCGACCGCTTGTTCTTGTGTTTTTGTTTCCCCATCTGGACTAAATAAATCGTCTATTCTACCTTCAGTTAATCGCCACTTTTTTGCTTTTGCATGCCCATACGAACCAGCACCATGAACCAATGCAATCCTACATCCTTGGTAGATTAGTTCAGCTATAGTTCGGGCAGATTTCTCAATCGCCTCTATGTTTGGTGAACAAACCCCTTTCTTGTTGGTCAGAAGGCCCCCGCCTAGTTTCAGAACTACCTTTCGGCCCCCCTCCATGTACATCGGACGATGTTGTTGTTCATCATGGTGCGCACACAGATTGATGATGGCTAACATCTTCGGATGGGCATGGCACCCACCGTAGATGAGTTCAGGAGATACCTTCAAGCCCGCCGTAATGAATTACATTCTGTCGTGGATCCTGAGGAACGTGAACGTATTCGGACTCGAATCGACATTGCACTGCAAGAGGCATTAGATTTCGGTGCAGCGGTTGAGATTAGAGAGGAATTAAAATCAAGAATTTTTGACGAAGTTGATTCATCTACTCGTTTAATTGAATCATCAGATAATATGCCTAGTACTCGAATAGAAGGCGACGGCTGCCCTAAGTGCGAAGAACCTCTAGAGGCCGATCTAGACTTTTGCCCATCTTGTGGACATGAACTCTGATTATTCTTCCTCTTCTTCTTCCCATTTGGAAATAAGTGGAGATAATCGTCCATCTTCTTCTTCTACACGGTCTAGGTATTGAGGCTCTACTTTTTCCGCCAAGTACACAGTTGTACCTGCTTTCCAAACAGTGTCTCCGTTAGCAGTCATCTGTGCAGTATCAATTTCAAGAATAACTGGGCGACGTAACTTCTGCCCTCCAAGTCGTCCTGCTTCTGCAGCCTTTGCGACAGTTTGTGATAAGTGAACATGACTTCGATTCCCTGGGAGGATTCCAATGTCCATGATTACTGCTAAATCTTCGTCAGAGCAAGGGAAGAATAGGGCTGATGGAATATCCTCAGTTGGTAAATCTAATTCGATTTCTACAGTATGGCCATAGGTTGCACGAACGGTGTTCCCTCTTACTTCGTATCGCCCCTTTTTATCGCATTCAACGACTGCCTTAACGTGATGAGGTCTAAGCCATCGTCCGAATCGGCGACTCTCTTTATCTCTCAGAGCATCAACAAGTTCGCGGATGTCTACCCATCCGTTTAGATCCATCTCGAGTCCTAGGCGTTCTGGATCGTGACGACAGGTTCTTGCAAGTCGACGTCCAATCGTCTCACGTTCCCCTGTTCTCATGATAAATTTCCCTTCGGAATTACATGCAGGACATAGCTGGTCATCGGTAAAGTATCCATGGAGATTGCATTCGCGTATCATATCGACCAAACTGGGCCAATCAAACTCCGTTCATAAGCCGATTGGGTGTTTTGGTGGAAATTTCTCGGCACATTCATGCCTAATTGTATCTCAGGGAATCATATGGAGGCCTACGTATGCGACTATGTTCGATCTCCTTTCACTCGTGCTCATCGAGGCGAATTGAAGGACATTAGGCCTGACGATATGGCAGGCCAAGTGGCACATGCTCTCTTGCATAGAACAGGTGTTGATCCTAGTTCATTGGATGATGTAATGGTTGGATGTGCATATCCTGAAGGTGAACAGGGTCTCAATATTGGACGGATTGTCACTCATTACCTCAAAGGGCCTCCAGACCTTCCTGGGATGACCACAAACCGTCTCTGTGGTTCTTCTATGCAAGTGATGCATACTGCTGCTGGAATGATTGCACGTGGATGGGGTGACCTATTCCTCTGCGGTGGTGTTGAATCGATGAGTCGAATTCAGCGAGGTGGTTTCAATCGTTCGCCATCGCCTTTCCTAGAGGAAATTATGCCGGATGCCTACATTAGCATGGGGCTTACGGCTGAAAATGTCGCAGAACGTCACTCGATTTCTAGGATGCGACAGGAGAATTTTGCTCTCACCAGCCATCAGAAGGCAATCCTAGCGAAGAAGAATGGTTTTCTGGACGAAGAGGTCACTACAATTTGTTCAACAGATGAAACCTACGGCGTTGATGTCGACGGTTGTATGCGTGAATCCTCGCTAGAGGCCATGGCTGGACTTAAGCCAGCATTCATTGATGACGGTGTCGTTACGGCAGCCACTAGCTCTCCTCTAACTGATGGTGCCTCATTCAGCCTCATTGCATCCCAAAGTGCAGTCGAATCGCATGACCTCAAACCGATGGCGAGGATAGTGTCTGCAGCGGTAGCAGGCGTTCATCCTGACGAGATGGGGCTTGGGCCAATTCCTGCAACGAGAATCGCGCTCAATCGTGCAGAACTTACTGTGGATGACCTCGATGTGATTGAATTAAATGAAGCGTTTTCCAGCCAATCATTGGCCTGTATAGATAAATTGAATCTACCTGAAGAAAAAATCAATCATGATGGGGGAGCCATTGCTATCGGACATCCTTTGGGTGCTTCTGGAGCAAGGATTGTAGGGAAAACAGCCAGTTTGTTACAGAGAACTGGTGGTAGATATGGTCTTGCTACGATGTGTATAGGTGGTGGAATGGGAATTGCTACCATTTTAGAGAGAGTGTGACAGTCGCAACTCCTATTTGAGCAACGTCCTGTGGAGGACCATGTTCAACCGTGGTGGACGCGATGAAGCGAAGAAGAATCTACAGGTAGATGAGGAAGGAGATTGTGCAAGATGTGGAGGAGATGCACAACCCTCTTCCATTACTGGGTATTTGCAATGTGTCCGATGTCAATATGAATGGCAGGACCCAAATGCAGTTTCCTCAGGCCCTGCTCGAGCAACAATTCAGGATGAATCACGAAAGGTGGATGAGTTCAAACAAGAATTAGAGAAGGGCAGCCTTCGAGGTGTTCTAGGACTTGATTCGGATCTTTCTAAGGAGCAAGAAGCAACACTTGGCCGCCTTCAAGATCGTTGGATGGATGGAATGGCAGGTCATTTTAATGCAGCAGAGGATGAGAGGAAACCATTGATGATTTCATTCGATAATGAGGATAATATTGTAGCTACGGAACTAGCAGTAATTTCTATTCTTGGAAATGATTTTGATGGAGGAGAAGAGATTCGGGTTGAGTACCCAGGAAGAGATACTGAGTTCTATTCAATGGATTCCACCGATGATCGCGGTTGGAGAGTAGGCCGTGCTATACCAGATACCTGCCGTAATATTGCCTCAATAATCAATAGAAAATCGACTATTGTTCATGCAGAGTCCACAGAAGATTCAATTGTCATTGAACCAAGAGATGCCTCAATTCAACCTACAAGTGTCGTAATTTTTGTAGATGATCCTGGTGGAAAAAATATGTTATTGGAAAGAGATGGAAGAGTCATAGATGTTGATGCAATGATGACGATTGAAGACTATAGAGAAATGCTCAGCCTAGTAGTTGATGATGGAGTAATCACTCCTTCAGAGGATGAACTTCTTTGGATAATGCGTGCAAATTTGGGAATAAGCGATGAGCAGCATATGCAATTACTCATCAATCGTTTTGGTGAAGGAATTGTGAAGGAGTGTCCAGCATGTCATGGTATGACGCCTTACCTTCCTGACCACGGCGGATGGTGGTGTGAACCATGTCAGAATTGGGTTTGAAAATTTTTCTAAGCACTTTGTTCATGTCGCGGACTTCATATACCGAATCATGCACCACATGATACAGGCTGGATTGAGATGGCTGGTGACAACGACTTATACATTGGAATAGACCTCGGAACGTTTCGTTCCGTTTTGACTTCGAGCGCAGGGCATGAGGAAGAAGTTCTCACTGTCGTAGGGACTCCCAAGGATCCCATCGCTAGAAACATGTTAGGGAAGGATGTGTTGTTCGGAGAAGAGGCACTCAAGAACCGCCTTGCACTGAACTTGTTCCGCCCATTAGAACATGGTGTAATCAAGGATACAGCTGAAGATAAGAAGTTCATTGCTCATTTTATTAATCATCTAATCTCACTTGCAGACCCCGAAGACTACGACAACGTTGTCGCTGTGATTGGAGCTCCAGCAGAAGCCTCATTCACAGATCAAACAGCAATTTTCAATGCAGCTTCTGGAAGCGTCAATGCTGCAATGATTATTTCTGAACCATTCGCTGTTGCATATGCTTTGGACATGATTGGGCACACCATCGTTATTGATATCGGTGCGGGTACATGTGATATTGCTCGTGTTTACGGTACAATACCTGGTCCTGATGACCAGATGCACACTGGTTTTGCTGGCGATCATATCGATAACACTCTAATTGAAGCAATTCAAAAGAAGTATTCTGGTGCTCAGATTACTAAGGACATGGCTCGACGTTGGAAGCAGCAATTCTCGTTCGTTCGAACAGCAATCCCAGACCAACCTGTTGTTGTAGATTTCAGTATTGAAGGAAAAGCCATGGCGTTGGACATCACTGATTGCGTCCAGACAGCTTGTGAATCAATAGTTGATCCAATTGTTGGAAATGTCAAGAAATTAATTGCGAACAGCAATCCTGAATTCCATGATGAATTTAGGAATAACATGATCCTAGCAGGTGGTGGTTCTGGAATCACTGGTCTGAACATAATGATTGAAGATAAACTTGCAGACATTGGAAACTGTACCGTTCATGTCGTCGATGATCCTGTAATGTTGGGCGCACTTGGTGGTTTGAGACTCTCAATGGAAGTCCCTACCGATATGTGGTCAACATTGAATCT
>DASCRU010000179.1:0-4390 GCA_034400015.1 Candidatus Thalassarchaeaceae archaeon
GAGTGGGTATCTGTCCAAGTACCTGAAAGTGCCCTTGTTAGAGTTGTCTTACCATGGTCAACATGTCCAACTAACCCTATGTTTACTTCGGGTTGACGTGGAAGGGTTGCCAGGATTTACCCACTCCTCATTCACTCGGTGCCTTCACTACCGGCTCCGAAAATGTCGCCAAGGGGCCTTGATCCCTTTTCTACGACTTTGAGATTGATTTGTCGCGTGTCTGTTGAAATTGTGCTGCCACGCAGGTTTCGACGTCGGCGAATGCCTCCGTATTTGTAGCGGTACACCTTTCCATTCTTCCTAACATAGCGTTTCCCTTTGTATCCCACACCTGGGCCCACGAGGACAGCATTTACTCCTCCTCCATGTAGATCGCTACGCATCGGCGTACCTGTCTTGTCGCTTCCGCCAGTGATTTTGAGAGTGTATCCAGTCATGTCTTCGTGGACATTTACTCCAGGCACTTCATCTCCGATTTTCTTGCCAAGCAATGCGTTGTAGTTGTTCCCTTCAACATCTGTTTGGAATGATGGCGAATAGGTCCGAACTGCTTCTTTTGCGTTCTTCCTTTCTAGCTTTGTCGTGGAATCATTCACGACTGCTTTGAAGACTCGGTCGTCGGCCATGGTACTCACTGCATTCCGCCGACCATTGACCCCTATAAGAGCGGTTCGCTACTTGGGCGGTCCAGAATTACCCCTTACTCATTCGATTTAGGTCTCTCTCCAGCCTTTTTTCAATTGCTGCTGGGAGGATACTAGCAGACCGAATCAGAGTCGTTCTCCCTCGCCCCTTTGGAGTATTACTGGTCTCCGCATGAATGAAACCTATTTCTTCAAGGCGTTTGATGTACCCCCAGAAAGAGGTGTGGCCACGAGCCTCTTGTTCAAATTCTTCACAAATTACATGATAGAGTCGTTCTGCATCTCCACTTGTTACAGATTCTTCTCGTCGAAGGCGCCGACATAGGGCGAGCAAAGTCATCTTTTGATGATCGTTTAGACTGTCGGCCATATCAGGTTCGATTCCAGCTTCATGTGCACTACTCGGTTCTACATGTTCAGGAGCAACTTCGTTCGCACCTTTCTTTTCAGCACGTCGAATTGAACTTTCAAGAAGCTCAATTGCAAGTCTTGCATCTCCCGATTCTGCAGCAAATCCTGCGATTCTTGATTTCGCATCATCTCGAACACTTCCGGGCCGGCATGCTGCAGATGATCTTTGTTCGACAATTGCATGTAGCCCCTTTTCTTCGTAAGGTTTCAGTTTGATGCGATTACTTTGTCCAAATCTAGATTTCACTGCGGCTTCAAATAAGTGTACCATCGGTTCTTGACTAACGAGAATAAGCGACAAGGTGCCGGTTTCATCTCTTCCTTCATCAATACGTAGGAGTTGGTACAGGAGATCATCACCTTCTCGTAATAGTAGAACACTTACCTCATCAAGAACGAGAAGCATATGTCTACCACTATTTTGTAGATTTCTGCGTATACTTTGGATAATCTCCCCCGGACTGAATCCTCTTTCTGGATGTCTATGATCAAGATAATGAGCAATGCGTTGTAGGACTTGAGAAGTTGTTGGATGATTTCTGCAGTTAATGTGAACAGGTAGTATTCGTCGAGTGTCTACAAGGTGCTTGGTTAAGTCCTCTGAGAATCGACGAACGATGGCAGTTTTCCCACTTCCAACTGGACCAATCACGATTGCTCTTCCACTAAAGTTCGGAGATTCAATACCCATGAACATGGATGCAATATCTCCAAGCGCTTCATCCCGGCCAACCAATTCATTTGGAAGCCAATCGAATGACAAGGGTTCTGAATCTATGAGGATTTTGCCGGCGCCAATTCGGTCAAGATAGCGGGACATGCGAAACTAAACTTGCTTCCACCGTTCTTAGAGATATTGAGAAATTATCCGAAAAACCATCACAGATTAACAAGGCCACGTTTAATGACTCACAGAATATGGCTGAATCGGAGAGTATTATGTGGGACACTATTTTCTGTCTTGCATTCGTTATCTTAGTGGTATTTTGGATTATAGGAAAAGGAGTTAATTCTACTGATTCCAATCATGGTGGCGTGCAATACAATAATTCTGCCATAACTCAACACGATATGCCCCAGATGTCGATGGAGCCCATGGATGTAGAAGATCCCGTCAATATGGCCATGTGGATGGAACTGGGTGAACTTTGAATCATTCTTCTTCCGTAATCTCAAGCAGATCTTCCATATATTCAATTGTCGAAGGCTTCAATTCACCTGGTACTAGCATTTCGTTTGCTTTATCACGAATTTTTGTTTTATTGGCATAGCGAAGAACGAATTCTCTTTCGATTGGGCTTAGTGAACCACGTTCAAGAGCAGAGACAACAGCTGCTCTTCCAGCCGCTTTGTTCATTGCATTCTCATCAATATCCAAGTTTCGTTGGAGTTCTAGGAGTCGAGTAAATTCCCAATCGTCTAATCTACCATCTCTCAACGCGTCACCCCACACTCGTTGAATATCTGGACTTCGTTCGGACATCAATACTGCCAATGGGCGAGTTTGTTCAACTGTATCAAGAACAATCTTGATGATGACTGTGAATGGTACTGAAATGACCATGCCTATAATTCCCCAAAGCCAATAGGAAAATGCTACGACGATTAGCAATAGAACAGGACTGAGGTCAAGCGCTTCTCCTGCCCACTTCATTTCAATAAATCCTCCCCAGAATTGCTGATTTGCAATCAATAATCCTAAGAAAATCAATAGCAAAAATGGGTCGTCATTCATCATCAAGATTCCTAGAATTGCAGGAGGTACTGAAGCAATAAGTGATCCAATGTAAGGGACATAGTTGAGGATAAGTGCACCGATTGCCCATACAAACCACAAGTCGATACCAAATCCTAGGCAGATTAGTCCTGCACAGGTTCCAGTTCCTATGCTAACACCAGTTTTCACCACTATGTAGGTGTTAATTCCTTCACGAGCCCTTTCTGTGATATTCTGAAATCGTCCCAAAGAATCACCAGGGAATGCTGCTTCGATTCTTCCTGGCAAAAGATTCGCTTCAAAGATAATGAAGAGTAGGAAGAAGAGTACTGTGAGTGATGAAAATACTATGCCAGAAAGGGATGCAAGTTGACTTGCTGATCCAATTTGTATCCCCATGTCCGACAAGATTTGAGTTGGTGATTGGCTTGTATCCATGTTCTGAACATAGTCTCCAACAATTATCCATCCTTCAGATTGAACAAGTAGTGCAGAATATGCGTTTTCAAGTTCTGTGATTTTTTCGGCATTTGAAAGGAATGCATCAATCTGTAACCATGCGAAAAGACTGACGATTGAGAGTGCCAGAATCAGAAGTAGGAGCATGGTTCCATTGGCTTGTAGGGTTGTGAAGCCATGGTTGTTGAGCCAATCTGCTCCGGGTTTAAGGACGAAATATAGCCCGAATGCAAGGAACAGTGGCTTTAGAACACCTTCAAGTAAATGAGCGGCAAGAATAACCATGGCGACAATAATTAATCCATGATAAGCCACCTGTAACCTTCTTTCAAAGGAAACTGTGGACCAATCTCTGTCCGACATATATTACCGGTTGAATCCAGTGGATATGACTATGCCGATGAGTGAAATTATGGAATTTCATCGAATTGGTACCCGTGTTCCCATTTCTTTTCACCGAGAGCAACTTCAAGTTCGTAGGGCGTGATTAGTGGTTTCCCGTATCTCACAGCATCATCAATTGCAATTCTTGGGCAGGCAGTATTCACATAAGCATCTACAGGGTAGAAATCGATTAAATCTGGCCCTATGTGTTCCAGAGCTAGTAAGTATCCCTTTTTCCCTTGTTTTTCTAGAAGTCGCTTCATCCTTAGGGCCAGAGTCCTTCTCATCTGCCCAGGTTTTTCACCAATTAGAATTGCAAATCGTTGTTTATCCATACACGACATAATTAGGCCTGATCGTTGACGGAGTATTCGTTCGATTCGTTCTCTTCCCATTTCTGAGGCTTCTCCAGAATATGGGTCCAACATTGCAAGAGGCTTCCCAGTGTGGAGAACCAACCCTATAGGATGAAAGTCACCTGAACCTAGGAATAGGTAATGGCCGACTGTAGGGTCATCACCAGAATAATTGCATCCTAGAACTTGACCTGGGAAGGTCAACCTTGCACCGCCAACTGGTATTGTGACATCATATCCAGCATCTTCCAATCGTTTCTTGAAATCAGGCAATAGATGCAAGTGTTGGATACTTCCAACCAATCCTAACTTGGAATCAGTGAGTGGAGCAACTCTTCCCACCATATCTTCGAATTTCTCCCTCCCATCTTGATCTGCAGTTGTTTCAACAGGATTTTCTAGCCTGTTTCTAGCGATTG
>DASCRU010000180.1:0-2076 GCA_034400015.1 Candidatus Thalassarchaeaceae archaeon
AGCCATTGCTTGGTCATTGCTCGAACATTGTTTTTCCAAACTGGCCAACGTTCTTCAGCATGTTCTTCGAGAAGAGACTGGAATAAATCAAGACGATAGAATAAATGTTCTGTAGGTCTAATTTCTATGGTCGCCTCGGGATTCATTTTCGAGCGTGGATTAACAAGTTCTGCGGCTTCATATGTGGTTCCACATGAATCACACTGATCTCCTCTTGCTCCATCTGAATCACATGAAGGACAATTTCCTTCAACATAACGATCAGGAAGGAAACGTCCATTGCCATCATCTCTCACCTCGTAGTATTGTTCCATGGTTCTCTGTTCAAACAAACCTGCTGAATGAAGGAGGAGAACATTTTCTTGCACACGATTGATATGAGCAACATCTGATGTTCTGTTGAACAATGCCCCTCCATACTCCACCCCTCGTGGGTCAATATTTGGTTCCCAAACACATCCTAAATCGATGAGTGCTTTGCTATTGACTGAATGAAATCTATTGACGACCTCTTGAGGATCAATACCTTCCATCTCAGCAGTAACTGTAATCGGAGTACCATGCTCATCAGAACCAGAGACCATGAGTACACGATTACCACGGGCTCTCTCAAATCGAGCAGTGATATCTGGAGGAAGATAACAACCCGCTACATGACCTAGATGCAATGGACCATTTGCGTATGGCCATGCGACACATACGAGAACATGCTCTCCCGTCATATCATCTCCTAACAGAACATACAATTCAATGTGGCGTTAACAATGTATTATTATTCACCAATGCTTTAGGCCTATACCCCCTCGTACAAACTGCACATGATACAACTATCCATACATTTGGATGAAAATCAAAATTGGGAGTGAGTCCGAAGTGGATGTTCATACCTTGCTTGTTCAGACCTCCGTTGCGAGCGAAGGAGATTACACATTACTCCTCCTGTATGCCACTTTAGCCCTCGGAGCTTCCTTCCTATGTAGTGTACTAGAGGCCGTACTACTCAGTACTTCGATTTCACACGTCAAGGTGCTCGAGCAGAAAGGAAGCCGAGTCGCCGACCTATGGGCTCGATTCAAAGACGAACCAGAACGCCCTCTAACGGCAATCCTCACCCTGAACACCATCGCACACACGGTTGGGGCTCTAGGCGTAGGTGCTGAAGTTGCAGCGATGGTTGAAGGGACTGAATCAGAAGCTTTGGTGATGGCGGTGGCTTCCGCTGTGCTGACTCTGGGCATCCTAGTTCTCTCCGAAATAATCCCGAAGACGCTCGGAGCCCTCTATTGGAAGAATCTCAGTGTATTCTCAGCCTATACTCTTAGAGTGATGATCATCGTCCTCATCCCAATTGTACTCCCGATGGAATGGATGAGAAACCTCTTCCCAGCAAATAACGAATCGTCAGTTACTCGAGACGAATTAGCAGCAATGGTAGAAGTAGCTGAAGATGAGAGAGTGATTGAAACCGATGAAGAGGAGGCAATTAGAAATCTTCTCAGCCTTAGAGATAAATATGCCAGTGGAATCATGACACCACGCACAGTGATGTCTTATGTGCTAATGAATGATACAATTGCACAAGTCATAGAAAAGAATCCAATAATGGTTCATGGAAGACTTCCTGTTTTTGATGGAGACACTGATTCCCCCAAAGGATTGGTACTTAGAAGCGACATTTATCGAAAAGCAGCCGCAAGCCAGAATGAAGTACTGATGAGTAACCTAATGAGAGATTTGGTCTATGTACGAGAAAACACAAACCTAGACGATTTATTGGATATATTCCTCACTAAGAAAGAACAGTTGGCATTGGTTCAAGATGAATTTGGGGGGACCTTAGGTATTGTAACCATGGAAGACGTAATCGAGACTATTCTCGGCGTCGAGATAGTCGACGAGAAAGACTTGGAAGGAATAGAAGAAGGAGTTGTTGGCGAAGATATGCGTCAATTCGCAAAGGACAAAACCTATGTTGAAGAGAACGATTAGAATTAGTTTGATATCCAATTGTTGTAAATCTCCGCAGCATTACCTCGATTCAATCCTTTACCGAAGTGTTTGAGGTTGGGATCAATC
>DASCRU010000181.1:0-2055 GCA_034400015.1 Candidatus Thalassarchaeaceae archaeon
GCATTGGCAGGCATTCGATTGATCATTGCAGCGGTACCAACCAACAAAGCGAAACTGAAAATTGAGGTGAACATTCTACTGAATGCGTCTGCTCTTAGAATGTAATCAGAACCCGTACAACCTTGTTGGAGGGCACCATTTGCAGAAATACATACAGTCGAAAGAGCAGTTCCTTCTACGAATGTCATGAGACTGCTGGCCATTGCTAGTAACAATGTAAACATCGAAATTACACCTGGAATCAGTGGGTCGCTAGTTGCACGGAATCTCTCGCCTCCAAGTAGAACAGGAATCCGAATTTGAGTCATAGGGATTCTTGCTGTTGCCTTACCGAGATTCGGAACGATAATGAGAAGTAGAATCCCTACAATGAGAGTTACCTCAGGACGAAGAGATTCAACCAACAATGGATGAGAAAGAAGAGGGGATTCAATCATGGAGTCACCCCCAAGGTAGTCAAAGCATCAATCAAAATTTCACTAACCAAGCCGGTACTCCAATTCGACATCATATCGAAGAAAATCGCAGGTAAAATTCCGAATAATATTGCTAATCCACCAAGAATGAACATTCCTGCGTTCTCATGCCAAGTAATATCTCGTGGTTCTTCACCATGCATGGAATCAGGAAGAATTCCTTGATGAGGATCACCACTCTCAAAAATCGTTCTTTGCATTGACCATAGGTAATATGCGGCAGTAAGAATAAGAGTCAAGGCAGGAATCAATACCCACCATCCGAATGTCATCCAAAATGCAATCATAATTGCTACTTCTGCAACGAAACCAGCCATTAATGGTAGACCGAGGCTAGCCATCCATCCCAACATCATGTGCCCTGCCATGAATGGACTGTGATGGGCCAATCCGCGCATTGAACCAATTTCCAAGGTATGATAATGGTGTTTGAAAGAACCACAAACCGCGAACAATAGTGGAGATATGATTCCATGTGCAAACATCATGAACAACGCACCAGCAATTCCGAGTGGTTGCATGGTTGCAATTCCAAGGAAAATCAATCCCATGTGTGAAACTGAAGAATAGGCCACCATACGCTTGAGATTGGTTTGACCAAGACATACCCATGCGCCATAGAACAAGCTAGCCATTCCAAGGAAAACCAATAATGGAATCATTGTTATTGTCTCTTGAGGAAACAAACTGACTGCAACTCTTAGGAAGCCGTAAGCACCCATCTTCAGCATGACTCCAGCCAATAGCATGGAACCTGCTGTAGGAGCTTGGACGTGAGCATCGGGTAACCAGGTATGTACTGGAACGCTTGGCATCTTGGTTGCGAAACCAATCAACATGAGAAGGAAAACCAATGATCTCAATCCTGCCGAACCAATTAGAGAAGACTGTTGCATTAACAATGGAATATCAAAATGGTGATTCGTCAGTGTGCCTGAAATACCAGACACAGGGGCACTATGGAAGTAAACAATTAGGATGGCAACCAGCATCAAAATACTCGCCGCAAAGGTGTAGATGAAGAATTTCATTGCCGCATACTTACGATCTGCTCCACCCCATACAAGAATAAGGAAGAACATTGGTATAAGTGTGAGTTCCCAATACACGTAGAACAAAAACAAATCCAATACTGAAAAGACACCCAATAGTGCACCCTCCATGATTAGAATTAGGCTATGGAATTGTGCACCTTTTTCTGCATCCCATTGAACTAGCATCGAAATGGGGATTAGAAGCGTAGTCAACCAAATCATCGGATAAGACAAAGCATCAATTCCAACATGCCAATTTACTCCAATACTGGAAATTAATGAAGTGTAATCACTCTCTAGAAGGTAGGAACCCTGTGCTCCAAATGATCCTGAAGACCAAGTGGACAGCCAATCATTTTCGAGGCCAATCTGAGTCGCTAAACCTAACAACAAAATTGCGATTCCCATATTCGCATAACGTATCAAATCCGCTGCTTGTTTCTTGGTGCTAGAAGGAACTACTTCGTGAATAAGAAGGAAAAACAAACCAGCAAGAAGAGGTGTTAATGTGAGAATTTCTAATTCGTTCAAGAACTCACCCCCAT
>DASCRU010000182.1:0-2965 GCA_034400015.1 Candidatus Thalassarchaeaceae archaeon
CGTCGTTGCTCCATTCACTGTAATTCTCTTGCATAGGGCCTTCAGAATAACCAAAACAGCCTGCTACGCCGATCCACCGGCGTTAAATGGCGAAATTCCAACTGACCCTGCCCTCATAGCAGAGGCATGCAATGGAGCACTACTGGCTCCTCAGGCTGAACTGATTGGTGCAATTATCCAAGGTGTATTCGGTGGAAGTATCAATCTCCCAATGGTCACCCTTGGAGTCATTATCGCAGGATTTCTAATTTGGAAGAAATTACCAGTCATGTCCGTAGCGATTGGAATTTATCTCCCACTACAACTCTCTTCGAGCATCATGATTGGAGGAGTAATTGCTGCACTCCTTCTAGGCACTGCTAGACTACGAACTGATGGAGACTTGGTAGAACCAATCTCTGAAGAAGCAGAAAAAGTTGTGAAGAAAACCCATGATAGAGGAGTTCTACTTTCTGCAGGGTTGATTGCTGGAGAAGCTCTAATGGGTGTAGTGGTAGCACTTTTCATTGTACTTTCAGATGTAGTCAAGGGCCTAAGGCCACCTGAAGAATGGATTTGTAGTGAAACTGCAATTGATTCAGAAGGAGCGTCATATTGCGTAGAACGTTCATTGGCAGTCCTACCCCCTTGGATTTCAGCACTATTCTTCATCTGGTTTGTACTAATTTTCGTACATTTGGCAAGTCAAGCACTTCCAAAAAAGAATGATGATGCCTTAGCAGGAAATCGTCGTGCACCATTCAACATGCCAGTACTAGATATTCTCCACGACTCAGGCACTGTAGTAACGCAAAGTACCCTTGATTTAATCGATAAAATTAGATTAGAACCTCCTGAAAATGAATGAGAATCATCAAAGACCTTTCACAGAACAACTTGAGCGATGACTGGAGCCGAGCCCACCTGCCAACAACAGACGGTCGATGACCTCAAAGACATCGCGAAAGGCTGTAGACGAGAGATTGTCAAGATGGTAAAAAGAGCAAATGCAGGCCACCCAGGAGGTAGTCTCTCTGTTATTGATCTCCTTGTAGGGCTATATGGGCGCACCTTGCGAGTAAGTACAAAGGAACCAAAACATCCCGATAGAGATAGAGTGATACTTTCGAAAGGTCATGCTTCACCAGCCATGTATTCTGCCCTTCATGCATTTGGATTCCTACAAGAAACGGATCTGCATACATATCGAGTATACAATGGAGTTTGTCAGGGGCATGTAGATTCGAAATGGACTCCAGGAATTGACTTCTCAGGAGGTAGTTTAGGGATGGGGCTATCATTTGGATTAGGAGTTGCACTATCTGGTAAAATGGATGAAAAGGACCACTTCACTTGGGTAATACTAGGAGATGGTGAATGCCAGGAAGGCGAAATATGGGAGGCAGCAATGGCTGCTGTTCATCACAAGGTAGAAAACATCACAGTAATTGTAGACGTCAATGGAATTCAAAACGATAATTTCGTTGATCAACAGATGGTAATGGGCGATTTAGGTGCGAAATGGAGTGCTTTTGGATGGAAAGTAAAGGAGATCGATGGACATGATATGTCGGAAATTGGGGCAGCAATAGAATGGAGTAAGAATCTCGTTGGACCATGTGTAATCTTGGCTCGAACCATCAAAGGAAAAGGAGTTTCATTCATGGAGAACAACCCATCATTCCATGGAAAGGCACCAGATGATGATGAATTTGAACTAGCAATGGAGGAATTAGCATGACCTCCGCAGCCAGCCGTGATGGATATGGGTCTGCCCTTCTAGAGATGGCAGAAGATGAACGAGTCGTCGTACTAGAAGCGGATTTAGGCAAGTCTACCAAATCTTGTCTCTTCCGTGAAGAATATCCAAACAGAACATTCTCCATGGGAATTGCAGAACAAAACATGATGCTTGTAGCTGCTGGAATGGCGTCTACAGGAAAGGTACCATTTGCATCTACATTCGCAATTTTTACCGAACGAGGATTTGAGCAGGTAAGAAACGGAATTGCAAGACCAAATCTAATCGTCCATCTTTGTGGCAGCCATGGAGGAATACATACTGGAACCGATGGATCATCAGCTCAATCCATTGAAGACTTAGCGATTTACAGAACATTGCCAAACATGACGGTCATGCATCCTTGTGACGATTTATCCTCAAAAGCACTAACCAAGGCACTCCTCAATCATAATCGCCCATCATATACTAGAACTGCAAGAAATAAGACAAAGAGAATCTACACTGAAGAACAAGCTGATTCGCTTGAAATTGGAAAGTTCTCCATCATTAGAGAAGGAAATGATGTCGCAATTCTCGCTTGTGGAGTAATGGTTGCAGAAGCGATGGATGCTGCCGAGATACTATCCAACGACGGTGTTGACGCTACTGTTGTTGATGTACATACACTCAAACCGTATGATCATGATTGCCTGAAGATGATTGCTGAGAAGTGTGGTGCAATAGTTACTGCTGAAGATCATTCAATCATTGGAGGGCTTGGTGGAGCGACTTCTGAGAGTCTGGCTTCTAATCTTCCAACTCCACTCGAACGAGTTGGTGTGAATGATGAATTTGGCATGAGTGGCCAACCTGCTGAACTAATGGAACACTATGGATTAACAGTGACCGATATCGTAGATGCAGCAAAAAGAGCAGTTTCTCGGCGAACGGCTTGATGAAGATTCTGAATGCAATGCCTTCTTGAACACCGGGGGTGTGAGAGGCTATGAGGGAGCATATGCCGGACGACCCGCTCAAGTCCTTACTTGATGGAGACATCTCATCTGAGGAGTTAGATGCGATACGTTCCAGCCCTGATTTACGCAAACTCGCAATACGAATGTATGGTGAATCAATTCTGAATCTACTTGGGGATGAAATTGAAGAAGAAATCGAACCTCTTGGATTATCCACTGGAGATGAACTAGAGATGGTAGACATCATTCCAGAACCTATCCAAGTAGTTCGAAGTACAGTAGAATC
>DASCRU010000183.1:0-7498 GCA_034400015.1 Candidatus Thalassarchaeaceae archaeon
CGCATCGGCGCGTGAGGTCCGCGCCGATGCAAACCATTGATGTGAAAAAATGTCTGAAGACGAAGCACCACTTTTTATTTCCTGGTTGAGCACACTTATTGCAGCCCCAGTTGGGCTTGTTTTTGTAATCATCATATTCGGAAATACTGCGGCTCAATTATCCACATCCAATTGGGATACAACAATCGGCACCATTGGGGACTATGATTCGTTTTGTAATTACGACAGTGAAGGAGATTGCATGTGGGAGGAAGATGTCGAATATTTGTACACCGTAGGAGATGAAAATTATACAAATAATCAGGTCAGCCTTGGATGGACTGAAGTTATTTATGAGAATTTTTACGAAGATTTTCCCGAAGAAGGTGACGAAATAGTTGTGTTCTATAACCCTGATTGGCCTCAAGAAGCCGTTCTAATCGCCGGTTGGGAGGGTATAGATCCAACCGATATGATTGTCTTTACATTAGGAATTATTATTCCATTAATTGCCTTCATAAGTGCTAGACGTAAAGGAACAATCTCAGAGGCATATTATGAATTGAGAGGGTTTGTAGGAATGGCGAGAGACTTTCAACAACATGCACGCATTACATACGACAATCAACAATGGAATGGTGAACAATGGGTACCAATTCAAGGACATAATGTGCAAGCCTCTTCAAATGTTGGAAAAGGAGGGCTCTCTCCCTCTAGAACTAAAGGATACAATTCAGTAATTGCAAAACTATCACTTGACGGGGGACACTTGACTGAAGAAAGGGTGAAACTGAAATTGCAAACAGAATTAGACCTAAGTCAAAACGATGCTCAAAAGTTCGTTGAATCACCATACGTGAGATCTGTAATTTTCCCACAGAATTCGTCATTCGATGCTGCGGCTCCAGAAACTGACCTTCAAAATCAATTAATTTCTAATTTCCAAGCTGCAATGGAGAGTGCTATGGATGAACAATCAAATTCGAATATCTCGACAGAACCTCTAGATCCTAATGTAGAAACATGCTCACATACAGGATGTAATAGCCCTATGTCATTCTACTCGTTCCAATGCTTTAGTTGCAGGAAGAAGTTCTGTGACGAACATAAGGGATCATCAATCCATTGTTCGGATTGCGATTGAAATTTATCAAATGAATACATTCTTCTCGTTTTTCGACCAACTAGGAGCCATTCCCGATAGTTTTGCATCCTCAATCATTTCCTTTCCAGCCTTACTATGACCATACATCAATTCTCCAGGACTTACATGAATGTTCCAATATATCTCAAAAATCTCTGCATTTATTCGTGGGCGGCAGAAAATCTTTGGAACAGCATGCAACATTACAGGTTGTATTCTTTCGTTAATTCCTTCCTTCGGATCAAACCACCAAGGGAAATACCTCGACAGAAATGTTTGAACCAATATTGGATCCAAGAATTTTGCAGAGCGTGGAATTACGTATCTTGGCTTGTTTTCAAGTGGACCCAATACATCACTTAATGCATTACAGAACATCTCAGATTGTTCTTCAGAACAACCTTCTAGATGCACCCTCATCCAACCACCTCCTCTTTCTCCTCCTTCCAAGGAAGTTTCTTCAGGAAGCATTTTGATCCTAATCATGGTATTGAGAATAACCTCAGATATTGCCTCAATCAATGAACCATCTGTCCATTTCGTGTCACCCGTTAAAGGCCATTCATCGTCGCCTCCAACAGAGGATTTTAGTTCTAAAGCCGACCTTGGGACTGCCTCAAATGGTTCTCCTATCTTCCAAAGTTCTCTTGTCTTTTGACGTTCTCTAGATCTATCCAGCATCTCTCTATTGAATACTGCCATACCCTCACTAATCGCCTCATCGCATACTTCTCTGAAGGCAGGATGTACGTGCCCTACTCCTTTCTCTATTGCACTATCATCACAAACGCCATACAGGTGTTTATGTTTCTTCTTGAAACGGTCATAATCATCAAATCCTTTAGCAAATTCTTCAGCGATACAGATGATGTCCCAATTATTTGCAACCTTCTCAGGCCACTCACTATCAAGTCGAAACGAACGACCTCTCAACTGATTAATGCTCATGTCTGTTGATACCGAGGTCAAATCTACCAAGACGTTGATTCTAGAAGCATCCCAACCCTCTCCTAGAAGGCCCCGGGTTCCAACAATACAATTTGTCACTCCTCTCTGGAAAAGTTCAGTAATCATCTCAATGTAATTTCGAGGAACCCAATCTTTACCAGAACCTTGTATATCGTGATAAGGGCCCTCAATTACGTCTACAAGTTCAATCTTTAATCCCCTTTCTGATATCCAAGAACGAGCCTCTTCCATGAATTTTTCAACTAGATCGTCGTCTACCAAAACTGTGCTTCCAGTCATCATAATTGGATTTAGATAATCTGTCCCTTCATCTTGAACGATAGTTCGGAATGCAGCGACCGCCCCACCAGCCTCTGCATCTAGTACACCATCTACCACTGCCATAGATGATGTCTTTTCGAAATCAGTAACGACTACTGCTCGGATCATCGGTCCCAAAGCTTGCATCTCACTACGTAGGATTTCTATCAAAGCATCCAATTTTGCCTGAGAGTAAGCCATGATTCGACCTACAGGGGAAGCAGAAGGACGTACGCCTGTTTCTGTAATCTGCCTTCCTAGAAGTCTAAATCTAGATATGGCTTCTTCTGCGAGTTCGTGGTCTTTGGTACTTTTTGAGAGACGCAATCCCTTTCGGACATATCGATCAACCATGTAAGTATACATTTCCAACTCTGGAATTATTTCAGCCTGAATCGATTCTGTGGTTTTTGGCACACCTACGGGCAATGAAAAATCTGATTCTTCGATATGCCTCCTTGCAGTATTGAGAAATTTATTTCCCGATGATTCATCTGGGACTGTGGGCCAACCATTGAAATCAACTCCTGCGACTTCCTTTGGGTTCGCTAATGCACCCAACAACCATTCGTTCATTGGTGCTATTCTATCTTCATCGCTAGGATCTCGTTCAGCTTGAAGTAATTCTACCAGTTCTTTGAACTCCTGATCCACCTGAGCGATGTATTTCATTTCCTTAGCATTCGGGCGTACAAATTGGACTAAATCCTGATACGGGGCAAGATTCGAATCGCGAACTAGCGCTGGAATTGGGACTTGGTAATCTACTTCACCCAACAAAGAGTTGTAGTTGTCCAATGATTTTTGGGTCTTGGCCTCATTTGGAGGTGTGGCAGTTAAACCAAGAATAACTGGGTCGCCAAACATTTCCTTCACGGAATTCAATATATTCCCCCAGTGATGCAATAAGTGATGGCATTCATCAAGAATAATGAATCCTACTCCAACTTCTTGCAATCTTTTGATATGGCCTCTAGATGAAGAATGTAGTTCCCATAAAGGATCGTTATATGATTCATTTTCTTCTCTAGCCTTTTTTCTATAGACCGACATCCTGTTAGCAAAATAATCAGGATTTCGTTCGCATAAATCATTCTGCCAATTCTCTGCAGAATAAAAGTCACTAGCCTCACCTTCTTCAATCAACTTCTCTGCCCATATCTCTCTTGCAGCGACATCTATCTCCTGGTTTCCACGAATCGGTAGAGTGATTGATTGGTAGGTAAGAGATGTAAGTAAACCCGGAGCATGTGGTGAAGTGCTGATGAGATCATCCTTTCCATCAAGGTCGAAAAGAGATGTTCTAGCGGCCCATTGGGCCTGAATGGCAGAATTCGGAGACAATACCAAAGTTGGTTTCCGAATAATATCGGACCATACGTACAACCCAAGTACAGTCTTTCCAGAACCAGGAGGGGCAACGATGTGTAGCCTCTTGTTTCCATTGTCCAATTGATTTTGAATTATAGAGGAAGCCGCTACTTGAGATGGACGAAGTGTTCCTGCGAAGTGGATGTCTCCGAAGGGGTGCTCTCCCATGAACAGAGCACATCAAACAACCATAAGTGACTGTCGACCGAACTATTGCGGGAAAGTCCCACCTTTCTGAACATGTCCAGTAGGAATCTTTGCATCAAAATCAACTACTACGTCAATCAGCTCTACATCTGAACCAATCATAGTATTCGCACCAATCATACATCCTTGGAGAATTGAACGAGCATCTACACTACAGCCTCCCAAGATTGCAGTATTGGATACAATCGAACTAGAATCAATTGAAACTCCTTCACTAATTGATGATTTTTCAACATTTGAATCAATGTCTGATAATGTCCAATTAGTACCATCGATTTTTCCTGAAATAAATTTTCCATTCGCAATAGATGTCTGAACTGCCTCAATGTAAGACTGAGGGGTACCTGCATCAACAAACCATCCATCAAAGGGAAATCCACTCAACAATCCATCTTCCGCAACATGTGGGTACACGTCCCTTTCGATACTAAATGCACCAGAAGGCATTCGATCAAACAATTCTGGTTCAATTAGATATGTTCCGGCATTGATGAGATTTGAGAATGCTTCCTCTCGAGGTGGTTTCTCTTGGAACCTACGGATTAGGCAACTATTCGCATCGTAATCCGCTACTCCGAAACGAGAAGGATCTTCGACTTCCCATAGTGAAATAGTCGCTAATGAACCACTCTCAACATGTTGATTCAACATTTTTTCAACTGAAAGACTGGTTAGAAGATCCCCATTTATGACACAAAAAGTACCGCCGCTAAGATAAGGTCTGCAATTTGCAATCGCCCCTCCAGTACCTAGAGGTTCAGTTTCCTCCACAATCAACACTTCATATGGTAAATCTAGAGCCGCAAAATGAGTTCTCATCTGATCGATTCCATAACCGGCAGCAATCAGTACTCGGTCAACTAAATTCTCTGGAAGAACATCTACCACATGTTGAATCATAGCTCTGTCCAATATTGGGACCAATGGTTTGGGCATATGGAGGGTCCAAGGACGTAAGCGTGTGCCGAAACCACCTGCAAGTACGACTACATCCATAGTGTTCCGAAACGGCCATCTCTCAAGTGTATTATGTTTGAAACGGCTTCAATTGTGCGCGGTCATGGTTAAGGACGGGTTTCATCAGGGAGGGGCGGGGATAAGGATGAACATCCACGAGTACCAAGGAAAGAAACTGTTCAGAGAAGCCGGTGTTGCAGTACTAGATGGCACGCATTGTACAACTGTAGAACAGGCACTAGAGGCCTATGACGCGTTGGGGACAAAGGTAGTCGCCGTCAAGAGTCAAATCCATGCTGGTGGAAGAGGAAAAGGCAACCTGTATTGTCCGAATAGTGGTGATTTAATCATGGAAGGTGGTGTGAAAATCGCTTTTTCAAGAAAGGAAGTAGAGACCTACGCGGACAATATCCTTGGACATATCCTAGTTACGAAACAAACTGGAAAAGAAGGTAAAATGGTGAGGAACCTGTATGTCGAATCTGGATGCGATATTGCACATGAATACTATCTCGCCATGTTGGTTGATAGAGAAGAAAAATCGGTTCTAATTATGGCATCCACTGAAGGAGGAATGGATATTGAAGAAGTTGCAGAACACAATCCGGATGCAATTCACAAAGTTTGGATTGACCCGCATGCAGGGCTATTACCATTCCAAACGAGAAACTTAGGTACCTCCTTGGGTCTTACAGGATCATCGTTGAAATCTTTTGCAAAAATGATGCCAAAATTGTACAATGTATTCATGAAAAACGACTGTGCAATGGTCGAAATAAACCCACTAGTCAAGACATCTGGTGATGAAATGGTAGCCCTAGATGCCAAGGTAGGTTTCGACTCAAATGCAGAATTTAGGCATAATTCATCCTGGGATGAAATGAGAGACATGTCCGAAGAAGAAGAAACAGAGATTCGAGCCAGTGAAGCCGGATTATCGTATGTTAAACTCGATGGAAACATAGGATGTCTAGTCAATGGGGCAGGTTTAGCTATGGCTACAATGGACGTCATCAAACTATACGGTGGAGAACCAGCAAACTTCCTAGATGTAGGAGGAGGAGCTAATGAAGAACAAGTCACCACTGCTTTCAGCATCATCCTAGAAGATCCTAACGTCAAGGGAATTCTAGTCAATATTTTTGGAGGCATTATGAGATGTGACATAATTGCACGTGGAGTAATTGCAGCAGTTGAAAATCTAGGACTTGAAGTACCGCTTGTAGTTAGATTAGCCGGAACAAATGTAGAAGAAGGTAAAGAAATTCTTGCTCAAAGTACACTAAACATCCATCCAGCCGATGATTTAGCAAACGGGGCTCAACGGATAGTAGAACTCATTGGAGGTGGCAACTGATGTCTGTATGGATTAAAGAGGATGCAAAGGTCATCGTTCAAGGGATTACTGGACGACAAGGACAATTCCATTCAATGAAAATGGCAGAATATGGCACAGATATCGTTGGAGGATGTACTCCTGGAAAAGGAGGGCAGATGGTCGATCTGGGCGTTCGAGAAGTTCCTGTTTGGGATTCAGTTGAAGAAGCCGTCAATGAAACCGATGCTGATGCCACAATCGTCTATGTCCCCCCTCCGTTTGCTGCTGGAGCAATTATGGAGGCAGCAGAAGCCTTCGATCGAATCAAAGGTGAAGGAATCATCGTTTGCATCACAGAAGGAATTCCCACCTTAGACATGGTGAAAGCAGTAGCATATGTTTCGGACAGACCAGGTGTACGTCTAATTGGACCTAATTGCCCTGGGATAATCACTCCAGGTGAAACTGGAGGAGCAAAACTTGGGATTATGCCGGGTCATATTCATGCTAAAGGAAGAATTGGAATTGTCTCTAAATCTGGCACTCTCACGTACGAAGCTGTTGCCCAGACAATGAGTATAGGGGAAGGGCAGTCGACATGTATAGGAATAGGTGGAGATCCAGTAAATGGAACTGGATTCATTGATTGTTTAGCGGCATTCGAATCGGACCCGCAAACAGAAGCAATAGTTATGATTGGTGAAATAGGTGGTTCCGCAGAAGAAGAAGCCGCTGCTTGGGCTAAGGAAAATGTGACTAAACCAATAGTTGGATTCGTAGCTGGAGCAACAGCACCTCCCGGAAAAAGAATGGGTCATGCAGGAGCAATCATTAGCGGAGGAAAGGGAACCGCAGCAGAGAAATTTGCTGCATTCGAGGCAGCCGGAATTCATGTGGCACGAGATCCTTCAGTAATTGGTTCAGTCCTAAAAGTAGCTCTAGAAAAGGCTGGTCTACTCTGAAACTATTGGCGTAAACTTCTCTTGAATTTCAAATCTATCGCATTAAGCGACGGTAACGGATTTAGTACCAGATAGTACCTGTCCGTTGTATATGATTTCAATATCCAAGTTACAGGGGCCATCACAAAGGTCTGCTCCGTTTTCCTTGATGTATACAATCTCGTCTGATTCCCACTGGGTATCAGAGTCGCCGGTCTGAGAAATCAGACAGTCAGCGCCGTCAGCGTTGGTTGCAATCTCGCAGGTGTAAACTGAGTCACCCTTCTCCAGCTTGAAGCTGAGGAAAGCCCA
>DASCRU010000184.1:0-8814 GCA_034400015.1 Candidatus Thalassarchaeaceae archaeon
CTGTTCCTGGGCCGTATGGTTTCAGACTTCATGCAGCTAGCACTCTAGGAAATTTCAGCGTTAGTACCGTCATGGTGGTTGATGTTAACGGGACTCATTTATTCGATTCTAATTTCTCTTCTGATGATGATTGGACACCTGGTAGCACTGGAAATGTCACTCTAACGTTGAATGATATCGGTACGGACGGAGTGTCTCTTTCTCTAGTGCCTGGTAGTATTTCTAGTACGGGAGCATGTCTAGTTGATAGTGTAGATTCAGTAGATACGAATGCTGCTGCTGCTTGGTTATTCGGGCTTGATATTTTGTCTTCTGCTCATGATGGCGACCTATGTAATCTAAACGTAAGTATCCATGAGGCAGAAGGCGGTTCTACTACGTCGTTGTCTCATTCTTTTGCAATAGGATCGGTTCTATCAGTTGAGGTGGAATTACCATCTCAAATAATTTCGATTGAACCGGGAATTTCTACCACTGTAGATGTAATTTTAACCAACATTGGCACGGAGGATTTGGTTCTCTCAGCATCATCTTCAACTGTAGCGGGGCTTTCGATTACAATTCAAGATACTACTGTATCTAGGGGGACATCTGAACTCATGGCAATTACTATCTCCGCGGATTCAGATATTGAGTTTGTAGGGAATAAGATAGTCAATATCACTTTCTTGGTTGATGCCATTGGTGCCCTAATTTCCATAGATGGCATTGATTCTAATGTTGGCCAGATTGAGTTGAATGTATTGCCTTGGACTTCTCTAAGGGTAGTTCCTCCTCAAACTTCAGGAATTACAATGGAGCCAGGTTCGACTACTTTGTTTTCCTTTGATATTGAGAACGTAGGAACTTCGTCAGTCGATGCGTCACTAGTTTGGTCTGCCATTCCTGCTGGAATTAGTTTCACTACAATGAATGGCTCTATCTCACTAACAGCAGGTGAAACAACCACAATCTCAGTATCTATTGAATCTGATCAATCAGCCATTGCTGAAAATAATCCAGTGACGTTTGAATTAGTATCGCCTCTTGATGGCTCATCACTAGACTCTCTAGTAGTGTCTCTGTCGATTACACCACGAGGGATTCCATCTCTGAGTACTGGTTCAAGTCAATTATCGATTCTTGGTTCGGTATGGAGTACAGTTGATTTCACCATTGCAAACACAGGAAATTCTGCGGGAGTTTTCGAAATTGTGTTGAGTGAGACTCCAAACGATGTTCAAGTTATACTCTCTGAGAGTGCATTTTCAGTGGCTCCTGGTTCTACTCAACCTGTAGTAGTCCAAGTTAAGGGAGATGGAGTTGGCACCTTGACTCTCCGTGCCTTCTCAACTAATGGCCCTGCATTCAATTCAACTGCAACGATTCAAATTGTTCAAGGTTCACTTGCTGCCCAAGTCACTCTTTCTCCCTCAGTATCCAGTTTACAACATGACGAAATATTGTCCTTGTCGGGTTATATTTTCAATCCAACAGACAACTCTGGAGATTATTCCTTAGAGGTCCTGTCGAGTTTGGATTGTGCTTTAGGAGCATCGAGTATTACAGTTCCCGCGGGTTCTTCGATAGAGGTATTAATTTCATGTGGAGCCTCTTCTACAAATCTTGCTGGTTCTCATGAGGTGACATTGATGGCTAGACCTGTTGACTTCCCTTCTGCTGCTGCTACCTCGATATCTAATATCACCCTCGTTGAATCCATTGGTCCAAATGGCGCCCTTCTTTTGGACATTGAATTGGTTGATGATGGGGGCGTAGTGATCGACAAAGAAGGCAGCTTAACGATGGTTATTCGAGTTGAGAATACAGGAAATTCTCAGAAGAAGGGGATTCTAATTCTTTCAGGAAGGGGCATAAATTCGGGCTTAGTCAAGATGTGGGATGTTCAACCTACTGGATCTATGGTGCCTACGTACGATCTTGCTCCTGGAGATGCAGTTACTATGTCGCTCACACTTACTAGTAATAATCTTGAAGCAGGCCTCTACAATTTGACCATTACAGCCTCAGAAGATGACGGCACAGGAACAATGACGTTGTCTCCAATTGGAATCTATGTCCAAGATGATCCTGCGGCTCCAGCAGGAATTTCTTTGCCTACAGGGCATAGTATCAACAATTCAACAAGTCTTTCTTTGATGCTTGGAGGTTATATCTTCGCAATTTTATCTGTTATGGTTCTTCGTTGGACAATGAGACGATCAAGAGAATCGATTGAAGCAATCGAAGCATCTTCGGCGGTTCCTGAAGAATCAGAAATTACGGAACCCGTTGAAGAGGAGATAGCATTAGCAGAGGGCGAAGTTCGTCCCAGTGTAGATGGTTCAGCGATTTGCCCTTATTGCACAACCCGATCCAAGTTGCCAAAGGACAAGACTCCTCCATTCCGATTCCGTTGCCCATCATGTTCTGAGGTAGTAAGGGTCGTTGAATAGTTACTCTTCTTCATCAATTGGCGCCTTTACTGCGATTAGAAGTAAAGCAGTATGTCCAATAGGTGTGTTTCCTGGGCGTGCCCCTCCTCTCTTGGTCAAAGTCCATCTTCTTTCCATCAATTCTCCCGCCCAGTCAACTGTTAACTTTGAATCTTCCACGGATTCCCAAGATTTAGCTAACTGTTCTGGAGAAGGGCAATAGCAAGCAATCCTGCCTCCCAGACGAAGTAAGTCAGCCATTTCAGGGATAGCAGTCCAGGGTTCAGGCATATCTAGGATGATTGCATCTAATTCACCGATTAATGATCTAACTTCATCCGAGCATCCAACTACATCTCTTTCTAACAAAGTCCAAGTAGGCATTCCAGGAAAAGCATCAGCACACCTAAGCATATTCTCAGTACCAACTGAGGCATGTTCTTCTCGTCGTTCAACCGATATCAATGTCCCTCCTGGGCCTAAACTTCTAGCGATATGCATGGCCAGTCCGCCGGACCCGAAACCTGCTTCGAGAACCCTGTCATTTTGTCCAATTCCCATCCAAGATATCATGAATCCTGCATCTTTTGGCGTAATCACTTGAGCACGTCGAACCATTGCTGTTCTGAGTTCTGGTAGTCCGGGAGACATCCGTACAAATGTCTTCGTCCCGATTCTGATTGAATCTCCAATTTGTAAATCGCCAATTACAGTGTCGGGATCGATTCTTCCAACTCCCCGAATTCGCCGTTCTCCTCCATTTCTTGAGAAGGCGTACACTCTCCCTCCAGTCTCTCTGAGAACGATTAGTTCGCCATCCCCCATATGTTCGGCTGAGTCGGCCTACATTTCAATCCCCCGAAACATAAGTTCGTAATTTTGCCCGAACTTTTCCGACTAACTCTTATACGCGTCCAAGGACTCGGATTTCCATGCTTTACCGTATGGTATGCTCGACCGCGCTAACACTCCTCCTAGTTCTCATGTCAATGGGTGCTTTTGTTGAACCATTTACTGATGAGTCCGAACCCATTCCTCTTGCTAAGGAGCCTGTTGTTCTTGACGCTCCTAGTCCAGGACATGTTGTCCTCGCAGAATATATCGGAGGGCAGAATTGTCCTCCGTGTTATGGGTACGCGAGTCCGGACTTGAAGTCTCTCAGGAGTAGCAATCCAGATGAATTCGTGTATATCTCATATATTGCTTCTAGTTATGGAAATATTCGCACAGCTCAAGCTGGTGACGTAAGTCCAATCAATCGTATCTCTCACCTTGCCTCAGATGGTTCTAACAGTGCACCTCGAGCATACTTTGGAGATTGCACACACGGCTCCTCCTGTTACATGAGTGGAGCGTTGACTAATGGCAAGACATACGACGATCATTTCTCTGGCGCGGCAGGGAAGTCGAACAATATGCATAGTTCTGTGAACTCTTACAGTATGACTATTTCTCAGACTCAGAATGGTAATGATGCAGTCATTACAGTAGAGGCTTCTTACTCAGGAGGCGGCACTTCTGATGTTCATGTTCTAGCAGCTGTGACTGAGAATACCTGCAACTCATACGCATATAATGATGGTTCAAAGTCAGGACATTGTTGGAAGAAATGGTTGGTCGATGGTTCTAACAGTGGCCCAATTACCATGACTCTCTCAAGTACTCCTTCTACTCACCAGTGGACAGTTCCGGTAACAACAGTCAATGGTGGCATGTCTAACATGCTTACAGTTGCTTGGCTACAAGATGGATTCAGTAGTGGGGCTACTAGGCATAACGTACTTTCAGCAACGGACTCTTCAATGGTGCCACCAATCGATGTCTCAATTGATACCTTCACTGCAGCAGCTAGTGCCGGTCATGCTGGAATTATCGCAGGTGATCAGGTTGATCTTTCCCTTACAATTGAGAATATAGGTGCAGATGTGTATTCTGATGGAGGCACTATCGAGGTCTTCAAGGTTGATGGGATGACTGAGACATTGATTGGTTCAACATCCGTAAACACTCTAGCTGTTGGGGCTACTCAAACATACTCTACTACATGGGATTCTACGGGAGAAACCATCGAGAACAACGGCGATACTCGTTTCCGTGCCCGTATTTCAGTTTCTGATGCGATTGGAGGAAACAACGTAAAAGATGCAACCGTCTTCCATGATGCTCCTCCTTCATCGGTTCGTCCTGTGCCTGATGGATCTAGTACCACTATTCCTCGAGGGGGAAGCCTGTCTTTCGATATGACTGCCCTACCGAATGATTCTGTAGATACTCTTGATTCCATGACTCCTGAATTAGAAGTGAAGGCATCCTCTCAGAGTAATTGGGATTCTTCATGGGTTGTACTTGGCAGTTCTACAATAGGGGATGGCAGCAATGAACGCTATGTAGCAACAGTCACCCCTCCAGTAAGTGCAGGAAGTGGCGATTACGATATTCGTAGTAGATGGACAGATTCTAGAAGTCAGGTATCTGAATGGTTGGATACTGATGATGCATTCACTCTTTTGAACGGTCTTCCAACTGTTTTATCTGCAACTGACGCAGGATTTGCAGGGGTACCTACAGTAAAGGTAGACACTCTTGAGACGGTTTCTATGGTGGGCTTAATTGCTGATGCAGAAACCCCACTCAATCAGTTAAGCGTCACCAGTAATTCACCAAATTTTGTATCTTGGGATGCATCTTCTATGACTATGGATGTCGAGTTTTCAGCAGTTGATCGAGATGCTCAAAATAATATTAGAAATCAAGGAATCCAAGTTACAATGTCTGATGGTGAAGACCAAAATGATGGGACAATATTCTTTTCAGTTATTCCAAATGGTGCACCTAGTTGGTCCCCTATACCAACACAGACGATTAGTGAAGGTGGTTCAGTAGCAGTAGTTCTGACCCAATACCTTTCAGATACTGATAGCAATGGAGAAGACGTTACTGAGTCACAGTTGGCTGCGCTTGATATTCATGTGGTAAGTGTAACACCTACAGATATTGTCGAAGTTAGTCTTAGTGGGCAGACAGTGAATGTGGATACATTAGATGATGATGTCACAGGTACGGTACAAATCGTTTTGAGGTCAAGTGATGAATCTCAATCAACAGACACAACCCTTACAGTGATTGTTCAGAACATCAATGATGCACCTCGTTTCGATTTGAATGGATTAGATGAACTTAGACTCAAGGTTGGAGAATCGTTTACTCTCGATACATCCCTACATGCAACTGACGTAGATGGTGATGACGAGGATATTTTCGCTCAAATCACTACTTCTGAGCCAGGAGCTGCAACTCCTATAGCAATCGGAGTCTATACTCTGAATTGGCAAACAGAGGGTCCTCAATTAGTTCAAGTTAGTCTCTCAGATCCTAGTGGTGCGGTTAGCCAATTTACATTCACTGTGAATGTGATTGGGGATATACTGATGACATGGGACGAGGGCAATGGTGGAGATCTTGTATTGGATTACGATACTGTAGATTACCAAACCACTCCTAGTGCGACTGTATCGTACTCAGGTGTAGAGACATTCACAACAGTTGAGGTTACTTGGCAGATATGCAATACAATCACAGGAGTTTGTCATAGTATCGATACAGTGCAAGGATTTGACGATGAATTCCAGATTGTTTCTGTTTATCCTGAGGGTCTTAGAACAGGAGACGAGATTAAGATCGATGTCTTGGCCACTGATTCATCAGGATTTGATTACAAGAGCATTAAGTCATTCAGCCTATTAGCTGAAGAACCCCAGATTGTTGATTCCGATGGGGATGGCGTTAGTGATTCAGATGATGCATTCCCTGATGATGCATCTGAAACTCTAGATTCTGATGGAGATGGTGTAGGAGATAATGCGGATGCCTACCCTGAGGATGCTTCTAAATCAGAAGAATCCAGTCTATCACTTGGAAACAGTAGTCCTCTAATGATGATACTTGGTATTGTTGGTTTGTTCCTAGTTGCAGCAGTCGGTCTCGGTTTACTCTTTGTTTCTCGGAAGAATAGCACTCCTGCTCCTACACCTGATTGGACACAGACAATGCCTGCCGCTGATCAGTCTGCAAATTCGATGTATGGTGGTGCAGAACATTTGTTCCAACAATCGATTACTCCAGCAGCAGCATATCAAGCACCCCCGCAAATACAGCCACAGTCCCTTGCCCTTGATGATCCACGCCGTCCAGCGGGTTGGACAGATGAGCAATGGATGTATTACGGACCTGGCGGACCAGGTGAAGGCCAACTTTGAGGTTTGAATTCATTGGTGACATTCCGCACCTTCAAGAATGAGGCATTGACACGTTCAATATAGAGGGGTACTGATATGTCTGACACCATCGATGATTCTGAGGATATCACTGATGGTTCAATGATTGATGAGTTTGATGGGAATAATTCAGATTCAGAAGATGCGAAATGGACTGATACAAACCAATCTGACTCTGAAATTTGCACTACACCTGTAGAAGAATGGGTTAATTCTCTGAATGATGGTTCCAATACATTTGAGACTACTGAGGATGTACCTTTGCCTAAACGATTAGTTGATCAGGTAATTGGCCAAGATGCTGCCTCTATTGTTGTTCGGAAGGCAGCAGAACAAAGACGTCACGTGATTTTGATGGGCGACCCCGGCACAGGTAAGTCGATGCTTGCTCGTTCGATGACGGAGTTTCTTCCCAAGGAACAGATGGAAGATATCCTTGTTTATCGCAATCCAGAGGATGAGAATGAGCCTAAGGTCCGAACAGTTCCAGCAGGAAGGGGCGATCGAATAATCAAGGAGAGAAAGTCAGCCATTCGTCAACAGAGGGAACGGACAAACAAGACTCTCTTGTTCATTTTAATTTTCGTTGGAGCAGCGTTAGTTGCGGCCACAATTTCTACCGGGGATATTCTCACACTATTGTTTGGAGGATTTATTCTTGCATTCGGATATTTCTTCCTTCGCTCTCGCCTTACCGCATCTGATGAGAACAATATCCCCAAATTATTGGTTAAACACGAACGAGGAGAAGATGTTCCATTTATCGATGCAACTGGAGCATTAGCTGGTGCATTACTTGGAGATGTTAGGCACGACCCATTTCAGTCAGGAGCAGATTTAGCCACTCCTGCTCATGAAAGAGTGGAACCAGGGTCCATTCACCGTGCTCATTACGGTGTATTGTACATTGATGAGATTAACATGCTTCGAATGGAGGAGCAACAGGCCTTGTTGACTGCGATGCAGGAGAAAGCATTGCCAATCTCAGGACGCAGTGAGAGAAGCAGTGGTGCATTGACTAAGACAGAACCAGTCCCTTCAGATTTCATATTAGTTGCTGCTGGGAATCTCGATTCAATGGATAGAATGCATCCTGCATTGCGTAGCAGGATTCGAGGATATGGTTACGAAGTTTATGTGAATACAACGATGAATGATACCGATGCCAATCGTCGTCGACTGATTCGTTTCATTGCACAAGAAGTGAAGAATGAGATGAACAAAAAATCGGGGAAACCAATTCCTCACTTCAATCGTGAAGCAGTTGGTCTAGTGCTTAAGGAAGCACAGAGAAGGGCAGGTAGGAGAGGAAAACTTACTCTTCGTTTGAGGGAACTAGGTGGATTAGTCCGAGTGGCAGGAGATCTTGCTGCTGAAGAGGATGCCCCTGTAGTTACTCCCGAACATATCGCACGAGCTAGAATAATTGCAAAACCTCTCGAACAGCAGATTGCAGATCGCTACATTGAACGACAAAATGAATATGCAATGTTGGTCAATAGTGGTGCAAGAGTTGGACGAGTCAATGGTTTGGCAGTTCTTGGTGCCGATTCAGGCCTCTCTGATTTCTCAGGTATTGTTCTTCCAGTAGAGGCTTTGGTCACTCCGGCACAAGGACGTAATGGAGCAGTTTATGCTACAGGAGGCCTTTCAGAATTAGCAAAAGAAAGTGTAACTAATATCAATGCAGTAGTGAAGAAACTTACTGGCAAGGATATCGCAGAATATGATATTCATGTTCAATTCCCAGGGACTCATGGCGTCGATGGAGACAGCGCATCGATTACTATGGCTACAGCAATTATCAGCGCTTTCGAAGATTTACCGGTTGATCAAAATCTTGCCATGACTGGAAGTCTAAGCGTTAGAGGTGAAGTACTTCCGATTGGAGGGGTTACGGCTAAGATTGAGGCAGCTGCTAAGTCAGGAATTACTCGCATAATTGTCCCTAGGACCAATATGAGGGATGTATTGATTGATGAGAAGTATCAATCGATGGTGGATGTAATTGCAGTAGATTCATTGGATGAAGTGCTTGAACATGCGTTGATACAAAGTGAGGAGAAAAATAGTCTAGTTGACCGCCTGTCAAAGGTTGTAGACAAGTTAACCTCTGTTCCCGAGAA